>CAZYWY010000108.1:0-6628 GCA_964651605.1 uncultured Pirellulales bacterium
TCCAAGTAGTAATACATACTGTGGCTCATAAGGAAATAATGGATATCCTTATCGAGATGCAAGGTCTTAGAGAAGAACAAGAAATACTTACGATAGAAAGCAATAGAGCCAGAGAAGAAAGAACGATGAGCTTCGAAGAGCGAATTGAAAAAAGTCAAATTCTAAGTAAGAAGAAAGAAGATGTTCTAAAAAACTTCAGAGGCAAAAAAAGGAATGATAAACTTGAAACAATTGCTTATGCCATGACAGAAGGTTTATATCCTGACGCAATTATGACATTTGTGTGGTTCGATAACGCTTTACATGACAAACGTCTGGTTCCTTTTATAGCAGAAACGATGAAGAATTCAACTGGCGTAAAACTCTATACCGCAGTATTTGCGGCAGTAGTGATTCCCGATAAATCTTTGCTGTCTTTGTTGCTTGGTCGTGCACTTGATAATGATTATGCAGCATCATATATATACAAACAAGGCTTAAAAATAGTCCCTCAAGATTCTGTGTTTTTATCAGCAGCGGAAGCAATTTATAAGATTACGAATGGGAAAATTGGGCATGATATGGTTGGAACTAACGAAGAGAGTCTATATAATCAGAAAGACGAACTGATTAAACAATGGCGTCAAACCTGGCAGGAGGAGATGAAAAAGTCAAATTAAATTCGGAGCAGATGTTTGGTAAATCAGCAGTTCAATGCTGAAATAAAATATGACTGGAAATCCGTCCGAAAAATTGTTAATTCCGGTTAGAAAAGCTGTCTTTCAAAAAGGTTTTTTTCACTGGCCAGCGCATTCCTTCGCCGCAGGTTCAAACAGTTTCGTTCTTCAGCCCCCGCTTCTGTCCCCTTGTCTTCTGTCGAAGACAGAAAAGGGGACACTGGGGGCGACAGTACGAATAAATCGAGATAAACGGATAACCAACAGCGAAGCCTATCGTCTGCTCGTTACTTCATCCGGCATTGAAATCTCCGCCGGCGCCGATGCAGGCGCATATTATGCCGTGCAGACTTTACGGGAGCTGCTGAAAGTATATGGCGACTGGCTGCCTTTTTGCAGGATTGAGGATAAGCCTGACTTTCGCAGGCGAGGCGTTTTATGTGATTGTTCACGCGGAAAAGTGCCGAAGTTAAGCACGCTCAAAGAGCTGGTCGAAAGGCTTGCACAATGGAAAATCAATGAATTACAGCTTTATATCGAGAATGTTTTCACCTTCAAACGCCATCCGGCAATAGGCAAAGGTTACAGCCCTTTTACGCCTGAAGAGTTCCTCTCTTTGCAGGATTACTGCCGGACTCATCATATAAAACTTGTAGGCACGCTGGCCAGTTTCGGCCATCTCGAAAAGATTCTCGCTCTGCCGCATTACAGGCATTTGGGCGAAATGCCAGGCTTTAGAAATTACCCGGGCGGCACGACGCTTTGTCCAATCGACCCCGGCTCGTTCAAGTTGATTAGCGAATTGTATGACGAGTTCCTGCCTTTGTTCGATGCGGAAGATTTCAATGTATGTTGCGATGAGACCTGGGAGCTTGGCAAAGGACGCAGCAAAAAAATCGCAGAGCGGGTCGGCACCGGAAGAATTTATCTAAATTTTATTTTGAAAATTTATGCACTCTGTCAAAAACACGGCAAACGTATGAACCTCTGGGCGGACATTCTGTTGAAATATCCCGAACTCCTCAAAGAGCTGCCGAAAGATATTGTGCTGCTTAACTGGGAGTACGAACAGGACGGGGCAAACATTCAAAGAACCAGGGAAATTGCACAGGCCGGCCTTGCCTTTATGGTTTGTCCGGGAACAAGCAGTTGGCAGACACACGGCACGCGCCTGCCGAATTCGATGAACAATGTTGCCCGTTTTGCGGCCATCGGCAGAAAATGTCACGCCGAGGGTCTGCTGAACACCGACTGGGGCGATGACGGCCATCGTAATTTTCTCGGCGTGAGCCTGCACAGTTTTGCACACGGGGCGGCACAGGCCTGGAACGGCAAAGCAGTTGATAACGAGAAATTTACCGAAAGATTTTGCTTTCATTTTTTTGGTCGAAAGGAAAAAGAACTGGCAAAATATATTAGGCTTTTGGGCAGTAATTATATTACCTGCGGCCGTACCGTGCCGAACAAATCCTTGTTGTATCGGGCTTTAGTCGAGCCGCTTATGCCGGAAAAAGATGCAGCTCAAAGCCTTATGGATTTAATGACCGAAAAAGGCCTGCGAAAAATTGTGTTACAGTTGTCGGACATAAAAAGCCGGTCTTTCTCGTGCCGGTCTGCTGAAAAATTCGAGAGGCTGGCTGTCGAGGAACTGGTACTGGCGGGGCGAATGGATGAACTTGCTGCAAAGCGGGCGTTGACGGCAAAAGCCCTGCGAAAAGGAGAAAAAGTAATGCTCCGCGAATTGAAGCAGCTAAACCTGCAAATGCGTGAGCTGGCAAAAGATTTCAGTATTGTCTGGCTTGAGCGCAACAAGCCTTCGCGTTTGAGTGACAATTTAAAGCTGTTTCAAAAGGCACAGAAACTGCCTGGATTGGTGACATAGAATCTACTGCTGCTATGAACGAAAAAAAGAAAATAGAAGCACTTATCAAAAGAAAAAAACTGCGTGTGGCCGGTCTGATGTCGGGTACATCCGCCGACGGCGTGGACGTTGCAGTCGTTGATATAAGTCCCGATGCGGTCGAGCTGCAGGCGTTCGGTACATTCGAGTACCCGCCAAAGCTGCGAAGAGAAATTTTCAAACTCTTTCAGGAAAACTCAGCCAGACTCGATAACATAAGTCACTATAACTTTGTGCTTGGCGAAATATTCGCCGAGGCTGTAATAAAATTATGCAAAAGCAGACGAATCTCCCTTGAGTCCATTGATTTAATCGGCTCACACGGCCAGACGATTTTTCACAATCCGAAAGGCACAAGATATGCCGGCCTGAAAGTACGTTCCACGCTGCAAATAGGCGAACCAGCGATTATCGCCCGGCGGACAGGCATAGTTACAGTGGCGGATTTCAGACCTGGTGACATTGCTGCCGGAGGCCAGGGGGCGCCTTTGGTGCCGTTTGCAGATTTTATTCTATACCGGCATAAACATCGCAAACGGGCAATACAAAATATAGGAGGCATCGCCAACGTAACATATCTACCGGCCGATTGCAGCCTGTCCGGGATAATTGCCTTCGATACCGGCCCGGGCAATATGATTATAGATGAGCTTGTCCGGCTGATTACCTCCGGCAAAAGCAACTACGACCGGGCTGGAAAAATCGCATCAGCAGGCAGGATAAATGAGTCTTTGCTGAAGGAAATGTTAAGACATCCTTTCCTGCATCGCAGACCTCCCAAAACCACCGGGCGAGAAGAATTCGGCAGGCAATACAACGGAAATTTATATCGAAAAATGAAAAAGGCAAAGCTGCCCGATGCAGATATGGCGGCAACCGCAACGGCTTTTACCGCTGAGAGCATCGCTCGAGCTTACAGAAATTTCCTGCCTGCTATGCCGGATGATGTGATTCTCTGCGGCGGGGGCGCACATAATAATGTCCTGGTTAAAATGTTGCGGCAAAACCTTCCTGAAATTACAATCTGTCTCAGTGATGATTTCGGCATCAGTTGTGATGCGAAAGAAGCAGTTGCTTTCGCTATCCTGGCTTATACAACTATAAAAGGCCTGGCAAACAATGTCCCCGGCGCTACCGGAGCCGGGAAACCTGTAATTCTGGGAAAGATTATACCTGTATAATGGCACGACGAAGAATATTACCGACCACTGAAAAACGCAATAGTCGAAGCAAATACATAGACAGGCTTTCAACGCTGGAAATAGTCGATTTAATAAATTCCGAAGATATGCTCATAGTACCGGCTGTTGCCAAAGAACGCCTGCAAATTACCGCAGCGGTTGAAATGCTCGTGCGGCACTTTCGCAAAGGCGGACGGTTGTTCTATGTCGGGGCAGGCACAAGCGGCCGGCTCGGCGTTTTGGATGCCTCGGAGTGCCCGCCGACCTTCGGTGTCAGTCACCTGATGGTACAGGGAATTATCGCCGGCGGTAAAAGAGCGTTAGTACGGGCAGTTGAAGGAGCGGAGGATTCGGCAGCCGACGGCGCCAAAGCAATAATCAACAATAAAATTCAGAAAAAAGATGTCGTGGCGGGAATTGCCGCCTGCGGTCTTACGCCTTTTGTAAGAGGCGCCCTGAAGCAGGCGAAAAAGGCCGGTGCCGGGACAATATTCATTACCTGTTCACCCGAATCTCGCAAACAGCCGCCCGCTGAAATCATAATCAATCCCGTAGTGGGTCCTGAGGTTATTACAGGTTCTACACGGTTAAAGGCTGGCACAGCCACCAAACTCGTCCTTAATATTCTTACCACAACAGCGATGATTAAGCTCGGCAAAGTCTATGGCAATCTTATGGTGGACCTGCGGGCGACAAATGCGAAATTACGCGACCGCTCAGAGAGGATTATAATGGAGGTTACAGGGCTTTCCAGAGCAAAGGCGATAAAACTGCTCGCAAAAGCCGACGGCAAAGTTAAACCGGCGATTGTAATGCACTTCCGGCAGGTCGATTATAACAGGGCTGTTGAAATTCTGGACAAATCCAATCAATTACTCAGAGAAGCTATCAAAACTGCCTGATGAATACGAACCTCCTCAATTACAATATATTAGCAGCTCTTGGGACTGGCGATATTCTGGTGCTTTTTATTGGAGTAGCGCCTTTGTTTGTCATCTCATATCTGTTCGGCAGGGTAGAGAAAGACACAGGAGATTTTTTCCTCGGAGCAAGAAAAATCCCTGTCATTGTCGCATGTATGTCTTTTGTGGCAACCGAGGTCAGCGCACTGACGATTGTTGGTGTACCGGCCACGTCATTCAGTGAAAACTGGGAATATCTGCAATTTTTCATCGGCTCAGCGGCAGCACGCATCGCAGTTGCATTTTTGTTTATTCCGGTTTTTTACAAGTATCAATGCACGAGCATATATGAGTTCCTGAAGCATCGCTTCGGAGCGGCAACCCAGCGCAGCGGCTCGATTTTCTTTTTTGTAACTCGTCTTACAGCCTCCGGCGTAAGATTGTATGCAACCTGTATGGCGGTGGCGTATGTCCTGAACTGGAGTCTGGCGCAGGCGATTTTGCTATTTACATTAGTCAGCATCATCTTTATCGCTTTCGGAGGCATCAAGGCAGTGGTCTGGGCGGGTGCATATCAGTTTATTGTGTTTTTCGCTGCCGGGCTTGCTTTAGCGGGTTATCTTGCACTTCAAATGCAGGGCGGACTTGCAGCAGTATGGCAGACAGCCCACCAGGCCGGCAGACTTAGTGTCTTCGATTTTAGTTTCAATCTGAACGACGACACAACATTCTGGGCCGGCACTGCCAACGCATTTTTTATCGGGTTGGCTGTATTCGGAACCGACCAGGAAATGGTACAGCGATTACTTACAATAGAAACTCGTCAAAAGAGTCAGCGCACGATGATTGCAACGATTGTCGGCGCACTTCCGGTTCTTTGCCTGTATCTTTCAATCGGTACGCTGCTGTACGTATTCTATCAGCAGAATCCTGCAATAGCCGGGCCTGGGCAGGCTAAAGAGGTACTGTCACATTTTATTAAAAACTCACTTCCCGAAGGATTGAAAGGCCTGATGCTCGCAGCGATAATCCTGGCCAGTATCGATTCGCCTTTAAGCTCGCTTTCCTGCTCGTTTGTTACTGATATATATCGTCCATTGCTCAAAAAATCAGCGGGGGAAAAGCATTATCTGCTCGTTTCCCGTCTGGGTGTTATCGTCTTTGGCATAATCCTGGGCTTTATAGCTTATGCGTGCAGGCCGGTTGAAAATATTCTGTGGTTTGCATTCCAGATTGTTTCGGTGACAGGCGGGGCAACTCTCGGCGTGTTCCTGCTTGGCGTATTAACCAAACGCAAAGGAAATCTGGCCAATATTATTGCAATGCTCGTCAGCACTTTTGCTATGACGAGCCTGTTGCTGCTGTCTAAATACAATAAAATTGCTCTGGCCTGGAGCTGGCTTATCGTAATAGGCACTGCTGTAACGTTTGTTCTGGGTTATTTGCTTAGCCTGCTGTACGATGAATAAAAAAAAAGGGAGACGCAGGCATTTAATTCAGAACTGGTTGTAAGCCCGTCTCCCGTTGCGATATGCCGATGCGCACTTCACCGCGGATAGTAGTGCCTTGAGACCAACTGATCCCTTTTTGCAATCGCAATAAAAGTATTATAGTCAAATTTCCTGTTCTTTTCAAGAAAAAAGGCTTTGTATAACGGGCATTTTGAGGTAGAATATTATTTATACGGGGTGTAGCTCAGTTTGGCTAGAGCGCTTGCATGGGGTGCAAGAGGCCGCAAGTTCAAGTCTTGTCACCCCGATTTTCATAAGCCTTTTAATTAAAAAGGCTTGTGATAAATCATTTCTTTGTCATTCTTCTTAGCAGTATTATGTAACACGGTGTGGAAAGAGAATTTATTTAGGTGTGGACAAAGAGGAAACCATCAAAAAGTATCACAGGTTGGATCACTGTAAGCGCAGTTTAAGTACCTTTGACCAGGCAATATCGCCGCGTAACTCATCTATACGCTCCTGCCAGAATTCATCGAGA
>CAZYWY010000109.1:0-6607 GCA_964651605.1 uncultured Pirellulales bacterium
TTCAATATCGCGGGCCAGGATTGCCATTTTGTTTAATGAGAAGAAAAAAGGGGCTGCGGAAGCTGCTTTTATGAAGGACAAAATGGAGGCGAGTCTGGCAACCATTCAGCTCGGCATCACGATGGTTGGCGTTGTTGCTGCTGCGACAGGCGGGGCGGGTGTGCAGGAGGTTTTTGTTCCTTACCTGCAGCAAAACCTGAATATTTCAATAGCTCTGTCGAGGATACTGGCGATAATTGTGCTGATGCTCCCGCTGACGTTTGTCACTATCGTATTCGGGGAGCTTGTCCCCAAAATGATAGCCCTGTACAACAAGGAGTGGGTGGTGCTGCGGCTTTCACCGGTTATGAAAATCATTTCAAAGGCCATTGCCCCGGTTGTTTCGATAATAGAAGTTACTGTAAAAAAGGTGGTAAAGGTAATTACTCGATGGGGCGGTATTGAGCAGGACGGCCAGGGACAATGGCTGCACGAGCTGAAGGCTGCTGTTTCATTGGCCAGGACCGCACAGCTTATGGGCGAGCGTGAGGAGAAAATTGTCCTGGCGGCTGCACATTTATCCACACATCTGGTGGGGGACATTATGCTGCCTGCTCAGGATATATCGATGATTTACATCGGCAGTTCTTTGCCGGAAGCGCTTGTTAAGGCACATCTTGATATGCACACGAGATTTCCTGTTTGTAAAGTTGAGAATGACCCGCAAAGTATTGAGGGCTATGTCAATTTCAAGGATATTGTTGCAGCACTGAGAGTCAATCCTTCAGACCCGTCCATCAGGGGCATAGCCAGGCCAATAAATAAAGTAGATAGAAATACTCCATTATCACGTCTGCTCGAAACAATGATACGGGAAAAAAATCACATAGTAATCGTTACCTCAACCGATGGTGCCGTGCTGGGTATGGTTACGCTGGAGGATATTATTGAGGAACTTGTGGGTGAGATTGAAGATGAGTTTGACTATCTGCCTATGCATATTCATCCTTACGGTACATCCTGCTGGATAGTCGGCGGCGGTGTCTCGATGGTGGCGGTTGCCTCAGCAGCAGGACTGGACTGGTCGGGCAAATTTCCGGACGGCAAAGGGCCGACAGTAGCACAGTGGTGCATGCAGCAGACCGGCAAGCCTCTCAAAGGTGGCGAAGTTATAGAGACTGACAGTCTTAGAATTGTGCCGCGTAAATTCCGCAGAAAGAAGGTATCGGAGGCTATGGTAACTGTTACCGGGAGGGAATGTGCCAAAGAGTAAAGAAAATACCGGAAGTGAATTAATAAGCTCGAAATTGAAATTACCTTCATCAAGGCCGACCTATGCCGGAGACCTCGAAAAGGTTGCAGCCTGGGTATCGAAGCTGACACAGCAAAGCCCTCAGACGGTTAAAGAAAGGCTGCGGCGGGAGTTTGAGCAAATCGGCTCAAATGTCGCAGATGCCCTGTATGAAAAGAAAATTGAACCTTATAAATGGAGCGACGAGCTTGCGGATTTTTATTCTACGACCGATGCTTTCCTTTATGAATTGATTATTTGGAATCTAAACCGGCGAAAGCAGCGAATGCGTAGGCAGGTAGGCAAATTTCTTTACAAAAATATCGGAAAACAACTTGATATTCTGTCTATCGGTGACGGGCTTGGTGTGGATTCCGCTTATCTTGCTGCAGCGGGACATCGGGTAACTTATTTCGAGCTGCCGGGCTATACTCAGTCTTTTGCCGAAAAGCTTTTTCAGGAAAGCAATGTGAAAGTAAATATGATAAGCGACCCATCAAAAATACCGGCGGAGTCTTTTGATGCGGTTATGTGTTTGGATGTGCTTGAGCATGTTGAAAATCCCCCTGACTTTGTTAAAAATATCGCAGGTTATCTGAAAACCGGCGGCTGTCTTGTTGTGCATGCGCCTTTCTATCAAATCCGCTTTAACAATCCCACGCATCTGAAAAAGAATCGCAAATACAGCGGCAGCCTGAGACTTTACGAAAAAAATGGATTTAAACTAATCGGCGGCGAGCCTGCGTGGAATCCTATCTATTTAAAAAAGGTAAGGGCAGGGGAACAAGTTTGCTCCCAGCTAAGGCCGGAGCTTCTGGCAGTGAGATTCGCAGGTTTGTATCTCTCGCTTGGTCGTGTAACTGTCCTGCCTTTTTTGTGGCTCAATAATTATGTGGCGAAAGGTCGCCGATGGTTCGGCGAATAATCAAAATTTAACCAGCATATATCTTAAGTTATTATGGAAAACAAAAATAATTTTCAAAAGGCCGTTGAACTGATAGAAAGAGCCGACAGAGTTCTGATAACGACTCATACAAAGCCGGACGGGGATGCAATAGGTTCGGTTATGGCAATCTGCGATGTGCTCAAATCGCTGGGCAAAACCGTTAGGCCGCTGTTTTTGTCGACGCCGCCGCAGTGGTACGACTTTCTTCTTACAGAGAAAGTGCCGGTTCTGGGAGAAGATGTCAAGCTCGAAGATTTGACGGCAGGGCGGTTCGGACGGTTCGATTTGTTCATTATAGTAGATACCAATAGTCCAATACAACTATCTGAATTCGCTCAGTATCTCAAGACGACAGGCGTTCCGCTGTTGGTTATCGACCATCACAGGACATCAGATGGTCTGGGCGGTGTCGAACTGGTGCAGGCTGATGCTGCTGCTGCGGCACTGGTGGTGCTTGATTTGTTTAAATATGCCGAATGGAAGATAACAAAAAGAATTGCTGAGGTTTTATTTATCGCTGTTGCAACCGACACAGGCTGGTTTCAGTTCAATAATACCGATGACAGAGTTTTTACTGCCTGTGCCGAGTTGATTAAAACCGGTGCGGAGCCGGGCAAAATCCATCAAAAGGTTTATGAAAACTTCTCGCTTGCCCGATTTATGCTGGCCACTGCGATGCTTAATACCCTCGAGCTTCATTTTAAAGGCCGGTACGCAACGATGCAAATTACTCAGCAGGATTTCAAGAGAACCGGCGCTGTCTATTCAGACACGGACAATCTTATTAACGAATGTCGGCGGCTCAGTTCAGTTGATACAACCGCCTTGTTCACCGAGCTTAGCGATGGCCAAATACGCTGTTCGCTGCGAAGCAAAGGTGCTGTTGATGTCGGTCAGATTGCCGCCAAATTCGGTGGCGGAGGCCACAAAATGGCAGCAGGAACTTTTGTCCCTGCCCCGATTGAAAATGCAATGCAATTGATTTATAATGAGGTTTCAGATAAGCTGAATTGCAAATAAAATTGTTTGTATTGCAGTTGTGAAAGTTATCAATGTCAAATAAAACCGCAGTGATTATTGGGGCGGGGCCGGCAGGATTGACCGCTGCCTATGAGCTGTTGCAGCGTACCGACATAAAGCCTGTTGTGCTGGAGGCCGGCGGCGATATTGGTGGTATTTCAAAGACAATCAACTACAAGGGCAATCGAATTGATTTGGGGGGGCATCGCTTCTTTTCAAAGTCGCAGCGCATCTGCGATTGGTGGACAAATATACTTCCGCTGCAGGGTAAAGCTGCAAAGGACGATATTACTCTTGAAAGGACTGTTCCGCTATCTGCGGCAACGGATGCGCCGGACCCGGAAAAGACCGACAGGGTAATGCTGATACGCAATCGCCTTTCGCGAATCTTTTTTCTCAGGAAATTTTTTGACTATCCTATCACACTAAACAGCCGTACATTTTCAAATCTCGGCATTGCCCGGATTATAAAAATAGCTTTCAGCTATGTTAGGGCGTGTCTGTTTCCAATTAAAAAAGAGACATCGCTCGAAGATTTTTTAATCAACCGGTTCGGCAGGGAATTGTATCAGACTTTTTTCAAGGATTATACTCACAAGGTCTGGGGGATTTCGTGCGATAAAATCAGTTCCGAATGGGGCGCACAGCGTATTAAAGGGCTTTCAATCACAAAGGCTATCGCTCATTCGCTGCGGAAAATATTCAAAAATGACTCGTCCATAAGGCAGAAAAAGACAGAGACAAGTCTGATTGAGCGGTTTATGTATCCCAAACTCGGCCCAGGCCAGATGTGGGAGGAAGTTGCTCGCCGGATAGAATCACTCGGAGGCCGCGTGTTATTAAATGAAAAGGTTGTCAGTATAAAGGCTGAGGGCAATTCTGTCGTATCTGTTACTGCCAGAGACGACCGGACAGGCTCACTGACGGTTCATACCGGCGATTATTTTTTCTCGTCAATGTCCGTAAAGGAGCTTATTCAGTCTCTCGATTATCCTGTCCCTGAGGATGTGAAAAATATTTCCGACGGACTTGTATATCGGGACTTTATTACCGTAGGAATCCTCGCCAAAAACCTTCTCGTAAAAAACCAGACAAAAATCAAAACCATAAACAATATTATTCCGGACAACTGGGTCTATATTCAGGAGCATCAGGTCAAAGTCGGCAGGTTGCAGATTTTCAACAACTGGAGTCCATATATGGTTGCCGACAATCGGCTGGTCTGGGTCGGGCTGGAGTATTTCTGCAACCAGGGTGACGAATTGTGGGAAAAATCCGATGATGTGTTTATGAAATTTGCGATAGATGAGCTTGCGGAAATCGGTATTATCGACAAAAACGATGTCCTCGACAGCACCATTATCCGTATGCCCAAGACCTATCCTGCTTATTTCGGCACTTATGACAGATTCGGAATTGTACGACAATTTGTGGACAGATTCGAGAATCTTTTCCTGGTTGGAAGAAACGGGATGCATAAGTATAATAACACCGACCATTCGATGTTGACTGCGATGGTAGCGGTTGATAATATTGTCGGTAATATTTCTTCCAAAGATAATATCTGGGCGGTTAATACCGAGACCGATTACCATGAAGAGTCGAAAAAATAGAACACAAACGAAGAAAACGGCAGCGCCGCTGCTGATTCAGGATAATATAGATGTAAAATGGCCTGATTATGCAGCAAAAATCCTTCTGCTTGGTTTCGGAGCCTGGATGTCGGTTTATTATTTTGGTTTTCTGGCATCACCCAATCCTGATTTTCCCTGTTTCACCCAATTAGCACGCGAGCTTTTTTCACTGCACCTGCCTAGCTCATACAAGCGTGTACCGGTTCACGGTTTTCTTGTTGTACTGCTTTCGGTATTCACAAAATCCAGTCCGCATCCGGATTTGACGGCAGGATGGGCGGTTTGTGCGATTTTATATCCATTCACAATTTTGCTCGTTTATCTGTTGGCAAAGCAGTTCATCGGGCGATGGGCAATTTGGCCGGCTTTAATCTGTGCTGTTCAGCCCTGGGTCGTCCAGTCTCTGGTGGACCCGATTGCTGAAATGACCCTGTTGTTTTTTATCCTGCTGACGTTCTATTTTATTTTCAAACGCTCGCGGTGGGCGTATCTTTTCGCAGCAATTACCTCTATGGTCAGATACGAAGGGGCTGCTCTGATACTGGCGGCGTTTGTCTGGGATATGCTCGAGGCGAAAAACTGGCGTCAGCGGGAAAAAGCTTTTGCATTTTCCGCTGCGGCTTCTGTGCCTTTGATGCTTTGGGCGATTGGAACAATAATGAATTTGCAACGCGAAGGAGGTCATTATCTCAATGAAATGGGCGAGGAGGGCAAGTTTGTCTTCGTCAAGTTCATAAAAATGATGTGGGATTCGGGTTTTGCTATATTGTTCCTGCCGGCAAAAGGTACATCGTGGGAAACAACGCAGCTTCTTTTTAAAATCAATGGAATTGTCTTGGCGACGGGCTTCGGGTTCGGCACAATTTATGGCCTTTTTAAGCGCAACTGGAAAGTGCTTATGTTGCTGATATTCCTGCTGCCTTATATTTGCATTCACGCTGTACATAGTTTTGTCCTTGCGAGATTTGCTGTGCCGGTACACTGGATTGTGCTGCTTATAGCTATGTATGGCTTTTATAGTCTTTTTCATTTGCTTAACGGGGACGAACGCATTCCTAAACTGCTTATTGTCGCTGTGCAGGTTATAACGGTGATTTGTTTTGCTTTGTGGTTTTTCGGCTTGCTTCCGTATTTAACAACAGCCGCCTCTTGGTCACCTCATTCAGTGCCGATTCTTTATGTGTTGCTGTCGATTGCGGTGGTTTTTATTGCGATAAGCGCATTTACGCAGCGTATAAAGTATTTGCGGGCGGACATTGTGGCACTGGTTGTCTTTGCTGTTGTAGTTGTATCCAATCAATACTGCCTGGCTGAGCGTATCGTCAAAGGCGACCTCGATGTTGAATTCAAGCACCTCGCCGAGTGGTATCGCTCCAATGCAAAGCCCGGCGAGCTTCTAGTAACCACACTGCCGGGCAATTGCGCACTTTATGACCCGAAACATTCAGCCTGTTATATCCACACAGGTGCGATAGATGCCAATTCGCCGGCGGAATTTGCCAACCAATGCTCTCGGAAGAATATTACTTATGTGGCCTGGGATTCCAGAATCGGGGCAGCCAAAGGAGACAGATATTATGATAGTTGGCATCTGGAAAACACTGCTCAGCTTGCTGCGGGTAAAAGTGTTGAGCCGTATTATGAGTACATAACCACGCTCGAAGGCTCAAAGATGTACCGCAGTCCACGTGTTATTCATATCTATAGACTCAAAAAACCAGGCTCATAACCCGTACA
>CAZYWY010000110.1:0-6575 GCA_964651605.1 uncultured Pirellulales bacterium
AAGCAACAATGACTTCAGACTCAAGAGTTTTAAGTTCCTCTGCGGTTTGGCTGCACATCTTCAGGGCGTTTTTGATACCGCTTTTGCCGGTACAAGCATTTGCACAGCCGGAATTGACGATAACTGCGTAAATAATTCGGCTTTTAATATGTTGTTTGCTTATCTGTACCGCTGCTGCGGAGATTTTATTTGTTGTAAAGACTGCCGCTGCCTTTGCACCGGTCGGGCAGACGAGCAATCCGAGGTCATTCTTTTCCGATTCTTTAATACCGCAGTGGACTCCCGTTGCGAGGAATCCTTTCGGTGCGGTAATTGTATTGTTTTTCATATTCTGTCCTGGCTAAAAAATATAAAGAAATTTCCTTATCAAATGGAGAAAATAAGTGATTAAAGGCACGTAATGTTTTTCGAGCGGGCATCGTCAATACTTTCCGGGCCGTTAGTCAGATGGCCGGCGATGGCAAGAGCTCTGAATTTTTTCATCGGGTCGTAAAATTCTCTGCTCAGTTCAACGGTATTGACCATCAGTCCCGGCTTGTTGGCTTTAAGCTGCGCTGTAATTTCACCATCGGGAACGATGAAGCTCGATGGGTAAGGGCTGTAATAGCCGCTCGAATTGGCCATACTGACCCAGAAATGATTACAGGCTGCGTGAGTCTGCATCGTCTGACGCATAATATGAGTATGAATGCTGGAGCCGGCCTGTCTGGCGTTATAAAAGGACTGCAAAATGCACTGTACTTTCTGCTTATAAAGTTCGCGGTATAATTCCGGGAACCGTAAATCGAAACAAATCAAAAGTGAGCATTTTACGCCTTTGATTTTGAAATTGACGAACCTGTTACCCGGACTTAGCCGGTGCAAATCGCCGGTTGTGCAAAATCTCTTGTCGTAGCGATTCACAAGTCTGCCTTTCGGGTTAATAAGATACAGGCAGTTAAGAGGCTTGTTGGGTTCGGTTAATCTGTGCGTACTGCCTAAAACAACCCAGGTCGCAGTTTTGAGCTTTGAGTTCTGAGTTTTGAGCAGCTCCATTATTCTCTGCGTTTGTTCTTTTAGTAGTTGCCAATTATATCCGGCGAAATTAGGGAAATCCGTCCCGACATAGCCGCTCAGGGCGCATTCAGAAAAATGAACTATATCGGCACCGAGATTGCAGGCTTTTTGGATGAACCGGCAGATATTGTTGCTGTTGCGTTTTATTGAGGCCCCGACAGAGAACTGGCAAGTCGCAATTTTCAATTTTCCGTTTGCAATTTTCAATTTTTAATTATTCTCTTCCTGGCTGCTGTCTTCAATCAACTCAGAGGCTTCTTTTGTCAGTCTGTCGGCCAGGTATTCGGGGATTTTATATATCCATCCCGTATGAATGTCAGCAAATGCTATTGCATGCCCCCAGGCCAGGCGTTTTGCCTCCTTTTTCTTAATCTCTTCCTGTGAATCGTTCGGGTCGGCTGGTTTTACCGTTGTGTCGCCGAAAACTGCCGTGCAGGTGACATAAATATTACCGGCTTTTTTGGCAATCTTTAGTGTATAGACGGTTGTGTCTTTGAGCTTGCATACATATTGTCTGTTGAATGTCAAATCGCCGAAATTTTTGGCAACATCCTCGAAACGAAGGCTCGTCAGTGCGGTAAATACGGTATCGCAAATGTCGCCCTTGGCCTTTTTGCCCTCAGGAATTGGCTCCAGAACAGCACTTTTGCTGTCGTCTGCTCCGGGTTTGAGAGTGTATTGCCCGTTCGGGTCGGTTACTGTAACAAGCTCTATGTTGTCACGCTTTACAGACAGAAGCTGTGGGTCGATATAGCTCATTGCCTCTGCCGAGATAAAAGGAACATTATCGGCCAGATAGACTTTGTCACTCGAAACCAGGCGGACATAAGTACCCTGTCCGTGCTGTTGGGCTTTGCCTGCGATAATGCCGGTAATGACGTTTGAATCTTCTTTAAGAAACTTAACGGCGATAGAGGCTTTATCCTCTGTAACTTCGAGCAAATTGTGATTGGCCGGCTGAGCGGTAATAAATTCAGAGGTTTTAATATCAAGGCAGTTTGTGATTAAATTTTTAATCTGGTTGACATCGGCGGGGTAGTTGTCCTTCTCGACGATATTGAATCCCTTACCCTGCCTTTTTATTGTAACTTTGTCTTTTTCAGTAGAAACTAAGTCTTTTTTAGCAGAAACTACGATTGTGTCTATATCGCCGGCTTCCAGACCCTGTATGAGATAGGACTTGACAGTGGAGGAAGCTCTCGGTTTGTTCGAGAGTCCGGCCTGAATGACCGCCCACAAAAGCATAAAAGCTGCAATTATCCCCAGTACAGCAAGTTTCTTATTACTCATCTATAAAACTCCGTCTATATACTGTATTCTGTATTCTGATTTCACGCATCACTTGTATGACTGATATAGTGTCGCTTTCTTAAAGTGCCTCGAATTCCGAGCAATATCGCAACAATCAGAATTGCCGCAGGTACCGCCAGGGTATTGGCATTTTGCAGTTTCATACCAAGGTTGTCGATTTGCTCACGTCTTTTCATCTTGATTTTGTTTATCTCTTGCTCAACCGTGTAAATCTTATCGTCAAGCTCACGTTGTTTCTCGGCTATCTGACTGCTTATAGCCAGTTCGCTCCCCTTGGCCGATGAGACAATTGACTGTCCCTGGGCTCGATAACTGGCGATGGCGAGTTCTCGCTTGTCAATTTCTTCCTGTGTTTTGGCATCAGCTTCTTTTTGTATCTCATTGACAACAATAAACGGCCTTCGGAGACTTCCACGAGACCTGATTGCAATCAAATCGCTCGAGCCGCACATATCCTCAATAGTATTAAATAACAATGCGCTGTTGTCGCCGGCGATAAGCTTGCCGAATAATGGATGATTGTTGTATGCCAGTGTATCGCTTATAAAATCGACGTCGGAAAATACTGCCACCGCGCAATCCTCTTTCGCCTCGGTAAGACCTTCGAGCTTTGTTGTGATTGTATTGTTCGGGTCGTCTGATTGGGTTTTAATTTCCAAGCCGTCAGGGAAACTGCTTTTAAACCGGCCTCTAAGCAGATAACCCATTACTGTTGGGCTACTACCATCAAAAAACCTTCTTATAAGATTCTCAGGCTGAATATGCAACTCATAAGGGCTGGTTATAGAGAAGGTATTGCCTTTGTTGGTTGTCATAATAAGAGGCGTTTTTTTGATATTACTATTAGGCTGATTTGGCTCGTGAATTTCTTCGAGTGCGCCTGCGTACAAAACCCGCATATCGCCAAGCTCTGTGGTAATGACGTTGTCTTTATTAAAACAGTCCGGCCTCAAGTTCAGCACAAGTATAGTTTCCGTCCCCCTGTTCGATGTTAGCTGCGCTATCTGTAGCAAATCTCTATCGCTGGCGAAGGTATTTACGGGCATCTTCAATCCCCAGTTTTTCAATAACACGTCAACTTCGGAATTGCATGGCAGACCAGCACTTGCCATTGATGTGTCTGCGGCGTAGTAGTAGTCTGCGAAACTATATGGGTCGATGCAGATTATCGTCCTGCCTCCCTTGAGTATGAACTGGTCAATGGCAAAAAGCGTCTGTTCGGGAAGATTCTTGGGATGAATGACCAGCAGAATATCAACATTGTTTATATCATTGACATCAGCGGCGATTCCGGTAACCTCGAACTTGCTGCGCAAATGCTCCACGATGGTCCAGGCTGGTCTGGGAGTTCGCCCTGTAAGCTGGGCCATATAACTGCTGGCATCTTCGCCCATAACCGGCAGCGAGCTTAATATGCCGATTTTTTTCTTCTGAGGTGCAATTGCGGTATCGATTAGATAACTTATATCATATTCGATAAAGGTCTGCCTGTCCGGCGAAAAGAACGGTATTGTTTTTTCAATACCGAACTGCGTCTGCACTACCAGCCCGAAGAAGAAACTTTCTTCGTCGCTAATCCGATACTGCTTCAGGCCCCAGCGGATTGCTTCTGCTTCATCATCGGAATATGGCCTGGGGTCGATTATTTCGAGCTTGAGCATCCCGCCGGAAACTGCGGCATACTGCTCAAGCAGCGACTTGACATATTCGTAATAATTATTGAAGAATTTGATTTGGTCGGGGGCTTTCATAGCTGCGGTCTTTGTATAAAAGAGTTTGACCGTGAGAGGCTGATTTATTTTCCCCAGAACCGCCTTTGTGCCGGCTGAAAGCGTGTAAAGTTTCTGGCCGGTGAGGTCTATTTTTAATCGTCCTGCCGCGTTCCGGCAGATGCTTATCCCTGAAAAGACGATTATTAAAACAAGGAGCGTCCCGATAATCGCTCGTATAGTCTGGTTCATTATTTTGCCTTTCTCTCATCTAAAATAATACAGCAGGCAGCGACCCAGCCTGCGATAAGCAGTACAAAATACGAAATATCAGCAAATGATAGCACGCCTCTTTGCATCGACTCAAAATGAGTCTGAAAGCTCATACCTTCCAGCGTTGATACAAGCCCGGCTGGTAAAAAGCCCGATGCGTAGTTGAGCGTTGTCGGGCTGCCTGCATAAACAAACACCGCACAGGCGACTACCGAAAGCACAAAACTTATGACCTGATTCTTGCTCAGGGCGGAGAAGAAACAGCCTATCGCTAAAAATCCTCCGGCCATTAACAGGCTGGCCAAATAGCTTGTGATTATCGGGCCTGCGTCCGGCTGGCCAAGATAAAATACCGTGATAACCATTGGCAATGTCAGTGCTATGGCAATTGTCAGAAACAACCAGGCTGCCAAAAATTTGCCCAGTACTGCCTGTCTGATTGTAATCGGCAGAGTGAACAGAAGTTCTATTGAGCCTGTCTTTCGCTCCTCAGCCCACAGCCGCATAGCGGTCGCAGGCACCATAAAGACAAACAGCAGAGGAATATTACTGAAGAACGCCAGCATATCCGCCTGCCGGGTCTCATAAAAACCCCGTTTGAATGTCAGGTATCCTGCAAAGAACAGGAAAATCACAAGAAATACATAAGCTAAAGGAGTAGTAAAATAA
Source organism: uncultured Pirellulales bacterium (assembly GCA_964651605.1). Classification (GTDB taxonomy): domain Bacteria; phylum Planctomycetota; class Phycisphaerae; order Sedimentisphaerales; family Anaerobacaceae; genus JAFGPS01. The sequence goes on from CAZYWY010000110.1 coordinate 5,019, forward strand.
CTTTTCAGCTCCCTCTTAAAGACGGCCAGAAAACTGTTCATTCCAATACTCCCATATTAAATATTTGAGATTTCAAATTTGAAATTTCAGAAAAATCAGATTTAAGATTTCAAATCGCTTTTTGTCCTGGTAATTTTACGAAAGACCTCATCCAGGCTGCACTGATGCTGCTGTTTCAGTTGCGAAGGTGTCGAATCGGCCAGTATTTTGCCTTTTGCAATGATAATCGTTCTGGTGCAAATCGCTTCAACTTCTTCGAGGATGTGGGTTGAGATAATGATACATTTGTTTTTTGCCATCCTGATAATGAGCTTTCTGACCTCGTGTTTCTGGTTGGGGTCCAGGCCGTCGGTAGGTTCATCCAAAATCAGCACCTGCGGGTCGTGCAGCAGGGTCGCCGCCAGCCCGACACGCCTTTTGTAGCCTTTTGACAATGTTTCGATTGTCTGGTGATACACAGATTCTATCGAACACATAGGCACGATTTTATCAAGGGTCTCTTTGCGTTTTGTGCTTTTGATTTCCCTTACGTCGCAGGCGAATTTCAAAAAAGCCCCGACAGTCATCTCGTTGTACATCGGCACGTTCTCAGCCAGATAACCCAGCGACTTTCTGACCTCGATAGGATTTTGTAAGATGTCGTACCCGCAGACCGAAGCTGTGCCGGCATCCGGTTTCAAAAAGCAGGCCAGCATACGCATTGCGGTGGTTTTACCTGCCCCGTTGGGTCCCAGAAGCCCCAGAACCTCTCCCTTCTGGGCATCGAATGATATTCCGTCCACTGCGATAACCGCCCCGAACCTGCGGGCAAGCTCCTTGACTTTTATCATAGCCATCTCCATTTTTCAGCATACAGGGTTCAGCGTACAGAATAAACAGCAAGCCGAACGCAAACATTTTAATCTGAATCAAGTAGTTTATTTTAACAGAACCTGACAGTCAATACCTCTTTGGGGATTATATTGTTCAAAATCAGTTTTGAGATATAAGTTTTTAGTTTTGAGTTATAACTAAGAACTCAAAACTCAACATTCAAAACTACTTTTAATTCGCCGGCGCAACGCAGTATATATATACGAGCGGCTCTGTCCCAGTGTTGCTGACATCGTGCAATGTCCTGGGCGGTATATATGCAACCCTGCCTTTGCCGATGATGTGCGGCTGCTGTTCTTCGCCGATGAGCAGCTCGCCTTGTCCGCTGAGAAAGACCAGCAGCTCTTCGTTGTCTCGTGTGCTGTGCTGGCCGCAGCTTTTGCCGGCAGCAAGATGCACCCTGCCCGACCGCATTCCGCAGGTCTGCGGCTGGCCATCGAGCAGTTTTTGATATTCGTTACTATTATTCAAATCTACAACTAAAACTTTCTGCATAGACGCCATATAATCTCCTTGTCAGACAACAATTTTGTGATTTTCGTATAAATTTTTTTTATTGTCAAATTTTTTTGTTGACTCCGTAGCACGAATTTAATATTTTTATGTGCAGCTTCGGCAAGGCTTAAATAGAGTTATATCATTTGTGATTAATAATTGCGCTGAGCATACTTTGTTCGACAAACG
>CAZYWY010000111.1:0-2579 GCA_964651605.1 uncultured Pirellulales bacterium
TAACATGACTTGCGTCCAAATTATTGTCATTAAAACAGTGAACAATTTTTGTCCTACATAATTTGACCTTATTTCCATCAGCATCATCTACATAGGGGAAAGGAATTTGAGATATTATATTGTTCCAGTCAAAGCCAGACACTGTTATATCATCCCCCCACTGCCATCCCAAGGCGTAGTTTGTACAAAACAAACATATAAATAATGTTACGATTGAAAAAGTTTTTCTAATGTTCAACATATTAAAAAGCTCCTTTCTCTGGGCATTGCCCAAAACTGTAAAATAATGCACATACTGGACGAAAAAAACGTCCTTCTATATATAAAGGGCAAAAAAGGGGGCTTGCGCCAGAAAAAATTTATGTCATTTTTTGAGGAATTATTCAGGCAAAACACATAACACATTGCTAAAAAAGGAGTTATATTAAAAATATTTTTTCATCTTTTTTCGCAGGCATTTTAATCCATAACCAAGACGCATACGGAAAGCCTTAAAATCACAACCAATTAAATCTGCTGCTTCTTTTGCTTTTAATCCTTCAAGACAGGTTAGAATAACTGCCTGTCGGGATTTCGGTGGTAATTCAGTTATTGCAGTTGTAAGGGCTTGTAGAGTTTCTTTAAGTTCAAGTGAATCAACAGAGCCGACACCGCTGACGGCTAAGCGATATAGAACAAAAAGCTGTTTCAGATGGCGGATTTCTGACTTTTTTGCTCGTAACTGCTCATAAAGTACGTTTTTAGCTATTTTGGTTATGTGTCTTTCATTAGGATTATTACTCAAAATACGAACGAAAGTTTCCTGAGTTAAATCATCCGCAATATCACCCAGTCCGTTTTTGATGAGGTGATTTTTTATAATTAGCTCGTTTTCTTTGATTTCCTGACTATTCATAGAAATATTCCTAATATTGGATTTTAATAGCTATGTTTAAAGCGAAGCTGAGGGAGTATATGTTGAAACACTTTTTAAAGAAATTTTGATTTTTCTTCAAACTTCTCCCAAATTCCGGTTTTTATGAAATGCTGCAATTATTTTTGACATAATTGCCCGCTTGCGGTAACCTTCGGCGGATATGAAAAGACTTTTAACATCCGCATTCGGCCTGGGCTGGCTGCCTTTGGCGCCGGGGACATGGGCAAGTGTGCCTGTATTAATTATTTTCGGCCTGTTGTGCCATTTCGGCGCAACGTCTCTGACAGTGGCGATTGTAATGGCTGGTCTGGCGCTGGCTGGGGCGGTCGTATGCGTAAAGTTCGCACCGGCTGTAATAGCCGCCACAGGCAAAAACGACCCGCGCGAGATTGTTGCTGATGAAGTGGCAGGCCAGGCGGTTACTTTTATTTTCTATTTACTATTTACTATTTTCTATTTTCAATGCAACAATTTTTATATCATCGCCATAATGGGCTTCCTGATGTTCAGATTGTTTGATATTGCCAAGCCTTGGCCCATTCGCAGGCTCGAAAAACTCCCCGCGGGCTGGGGAATTCTGGCGGATGATTTGCTTGCGGGCGTTTATGCCGGTGCTGTGTTGCTGCTGTGTATCACAAGCGGCCTGATTTCTTATCTCGGCAATTTTTCTAAAAGCACGTCACTTGATATTCCGCACGCTGTGGTTTTGGGGATTGTTCAGGGTGTGACAGAATTTCTGCCTGTATCATCATCGGGGCATCTGGTTCTGTTTGAAAAATTGTTCAGCTTCAACCCCGAAACTCCCGAAATGCTGTTGTTTGATTTGGTGGTTCATATTGGAACTGTTTTGTCCATTTTTATTGTCTTTCGAAAATCTATCATCGCTTTTGTTAAAAATCTGCTCTCCTGTGGACGATACGGGAAAAGTGTCATTGAAATTTATCAGAGAAGTCCGAGCGTTCACATACTTGTTCTTTGCGTTCTTGCCACAGGCGTAACAGGAGCTATCGGTATCCCATTTGAGCATTATTTTAAAGCGGCATTCGGCAGTTTGGCGCTCGTTGCATCGATGTGGCTGGTAACAGGAACTTTGCTGCTGCTGGCCGACAGCAGAAAAAAGGCTCGTCTGGGACTTAGGCAGTTTGGCATTACGGCTGCTGTTGTGGTCGGGCTTGCGCAGGCTGTGGCTATTTTGCCGGGGGTATCGCGTGCCGGAGCTACTATTTGTGCGGCTATTCTGGTTGGGCTTCACCGCCGCTGGGCTGTGGAATTCAGCTTTTTGCTGGCAATACCGGCGATTTTGGGGGCGACTTTGGTTGAATCGGTACATAATTTCGACAAAATCAGTACCGGCAGCATCGCCATCGGTGCTTTGCTGGCCGGTTCCTTTGCCGCTGCTGTTGCCGGCATTTTCGCACTTAAACTGCTAATAAAAACATCTCGGAAAGCAAAACTTAAATATTTCGCATTTTATTGTTATGCCCTGGCGGCGGCTGTGTTCATCTTTTTGCGCGGGTAAAAAAAGCAGTAAAAAACCTTTAGGAAAAATAATATTTGAGTGTATAATACACATCGTTGTGGATGAGTAAATGTGCAGATGTGTTAATGGGTTGACCTTAAATAACTCATCTATGCTTCTACTTGTCAACGCTTTTACAGAATT
>CAZYWY010000111.1:2589-6565 GCA_964651605.1 uncultured Pirellulales bacterium
TTTGGGTGGGAAAATATAATGACGCTGAACAGTTACAGGTCTTTTTGTGATGATTTATATATCGAGACATATATAAATACCGAGCTGGACCTTCCGACAGGCAGGGATACCGTTCTTGCCTTTTTCGAGCGGATTCGCCGACAGTATCCTTCGATGAGCTGTATGTACCAGCGGGGCAAAAAAGATTTCTGCCTCGAAGAGGACCGCACCCAGTGCCAGTATCGCTGGGTTGCTCTGGAGACAGACCGCATCGGCTCAGGAATGGTCAATCCGCCTGATTTTGAGTCGGCCTTCGAGCAGAATAGACTTGTGCTTGAGCTGGTACCTTATATGCTCAGTGTTTCAGACCTTGATATAGAATCACTCGATGTTAATATGGCGATGGATTTCGACTGCACAGGCAACCACGATGAAGTTATTACCGAGGCACTGCTGAGCCAGAGTGCTTTCGGCAGCCTTCTGGATTTGCCCGGAACAAGGGCTGTCGGCTGCTCACCTGCATTCGTGATTGCCCTGTCCGACGACGACCTGACCCAGGGCAGAATAAGCATCGAATCGAAGACGAGTGCGTACGGCCCCAAAAGGAAAGAGCAGATTATAGATGAGGCGATAAGTCTGTCATTTACCGTTCGTCAATATCCACCGACAACGGAGGCTTTTGATGCTTTGAAATCTTTTGAGAATCAGTGCCGGCTGGCAAAAGAAATTATGGCCGACAAAATAATACCCAACTTCGTTCTGCCGTTGAATGAAACTATAGCACTAAAACGCCTGACGTAGCTTAATACTGAAATGCTATTTACACTGAAGGAATGTGACTGCTGTAAAATCAAAAATCAAAGATTAAAATGCAAAATGACAATGTAAAAATCAAAAACAGGCACAGAAATTCAATAACTTTGTGCCTGTGTGTCTTTGAACCGTTGTCCTTTCTTACTTTTTGAATTTTGATTTGTCATTTTTATTTTTGCATTTTGCATTTTGCTTTTTGATATATGAAGTACAAATAGCGTAGTAGAGTTAAATTAAGGGTATTTTGATGGCTATCATTGCTCCCATCAGCAGATATAAAAAGACAAATCTTAAAATCTATATCTGCATTTGTGTCGCTTTGGCAGTCTGGTGTATCTATGACGGTTATTTTAACGAGAATTTTAAAACAAAATACGCCAACGACTGGCAACTTGCATTAAATGTCAAAGCACCACCTTATCTCATTGGTCTTGGGATACTTTTAGGCCTCTATTATGCAGTTATAAAAAATAAAAAACTCGTCGCGGGCGAAAGTGAGTTGATATTCAGCAACAAGAAAAGAATTGCCTACGATTCAATAGAGAAAATAGACAAGACTTATTTTGATTCGAAGGGTCACTTTACTATTACGTACGTCAAAAATGGCAAAGAACGCAACTGCAAACTCAGCAAATGGAGTTATGATAATCTCAAAGAGGTTCTGGACTACCTTGTTGCGAAAATCAGCCAGACAGTATAATTGCACAGAAAGCTCAAACCTTCTAAAAATAAATTCGCAAATCGGACAACGAAAGGACATAAATGAATCAGTGCGTCGTAGGATTACAGTGGGGAGATGAAGGCAAAGGCAAAATCGTTGATATACTCGCCGAAAAAAGTGACATAGTCGTTCGATACAACGGCGGTGCAAACGCAGGTCATACAGTCGTAATAGGCGATAAAAGATTCGCTCTGCATCTGTTGCCCAGCGGCGCTGTCAGACCCGCAGCGACTTGTGTCATCGCAAACGGTGTTGTTGTGGACCCGGAGGTTTTACTCGGCGAGATCGATACACTGGCCAAGGAAAATATTTCGCTCAAAGGCAGGCTGCTGATAAGCCAGAGCGCCCACGTAGTGCTGGACTATCACAAGAAAGAAGACCAGTTCCGTGAAGAATCGCTCGGCAAAAACAAAATCGGCACAACTAATCGCGGCATTGGCCCATGCTACGCTGATAAGGCAGGCAGAAGCAATGCCGTCAGGATGACGGATTTAACAGACCTTCCTGCATTAAAAACCAAGCTGCAAAAAATCATCGAATACAAAAATAAGATTTTCGCCGCCCTTTACAACGCCACTCCAATAAGTGCAGAGGAAATCTATCAGAAGTGCAGATTGTACAGCGAAAAGCTGTCGCCCTTTATAGCCGACACAACCGAATATTTGCACAAATCCATCGGCCAGAACAAATCCATTCTTTTTGAAAGCGCACAGGGAACGCTTCTGGATTTGGACCACGGGACATTTCCGTTTGTTACAAGCTCGAACGCAAGCTCACTTGGCCTGCCTGCCGGCTGCGGAGTGCCGGGGCAGCTTGTGGACAAATACATCGGCGTAGTCAAGGCTTACACAACAAGAGTCGGAGCGGGTCCGTTTCCCACAGAGCAGGACAATTCGACAGGCCAGTATATTCGTGACAAAGGTCACGAGTACGGCACAACCACCGGACGTCCCCGCCGGTGCGGCTGGTTCGATGCAGTGGTCGTGTCTTATGCCGTAAAAATCGGCGGCATAGATTCCATCGCACTGCTGCATCTGGACACACTTACAGGCCTCAAGGAGCTGCAAATATGTAGTACGTATAAAATCGACGGCAGGGACGTTTCGTTCTTCCCGGCTGAAATAACACGACTCGCAAAGGCGGTGCCTGTGTATCAGACTCTGCCCGGCTGGGATGATGATATAACCGCAGTAACCGATTTTAATAAGCTGCCCGACAACGCGAAAAATTATATTTACAGCATCGAGAAATTAGTTGGCAAAAAGTTGGAAATGCTCGGCGTCGGCCCAAAACGCGAGCAGACAATTTTAAGATAAAAGCAAAATTTCGGAATTCTTATTTTGCTGGGATGGTTATTTTACAAAAAGTAAAAAACATCTTTAGATTATAGTCTGGCGTTACTACAGACTTTTTCAGGGACGCCTAATTACTAATCAGTACATAGTATAGGCTACAGTAGAGGCATGAAAAAAAGAACGGACAAGCATTGGAGAAGATTTGATGTCGGCAAGATTCTGCTCAACGCGACTCCGCAGCGACTCGTTTTTCCTCAAGGGTGTTTTGGTGGTGCCGTGATGGCGAAGATGATTCCAAACAAATTCATCAGGATTCAAATCAGGCGCATAGCCGGGAAGAAAATGCAGCTCCAGTCTGCCCTCAAGAGACTGCACATAAGCAGCAACAAGCCGTGCTTTATGAGCGGGCAAACCATCGATGACAAGGAAAACCCGACGGCGACGATTACGCATAAATGCCTTCAGAAATTCAACAAATCGCGTAGCATTAAGACGGCCGGTATAGACCGAATACCAAAATGCGCCACGTGCTGCCACGGCGGAAATAGCACTGACGGATTGACGTTGTCCGCTGGTTTTCACAATAGGCGTCTGTCCTTTGATACCCCATGTTCGCTGCAATGGGGCATCCGAGCGTATTCCGGCTTCGTCCAGAAAGAAAATGTCTGCACCATAGCGTTTGGCACGCTTTTTCAACTTTGGATAATCTTCATTTTTCCACTTTTCAACAGCTTGCGGGTCTCGTTCATACGCGCGGCGGAGCGGCTTTTGAGGAGTAATCCCAAGTTCTGCCAGCAGACGACCGACAGTCGTAACACTCAATTTCTTTTTGAACTTGCGTTCAATCAAGCTGGCAACTATACGGCGAGTCCACAGCCCAAAGTCGAATCCGTACTGTCGCGGGTCTTTACCGCATATCCAGTTACGCACCTGCTGTTTTTGTTTGTCGGCAAGTTTTGGAGTTGGGCCGGGATGCTTGTGAGACTTAAGAGCCGCCTCGCCTCCGGCTTTTGCGTCACGGAGCCATCGGTAAATGCTGGTGCGGCACAGGCCGTAACTTTTCATGACCGCGCTGGGAGTTTCACCTTCTTGTACGCGGCGAACAGCCATAATGCGAATTGTTTCCGACGTTTTGTGGTCAAGTGTTCGTCCATCTATTTTCATGGAC
>CAZYWY010000112.1:0-6548 GCA_964651605.1 uncultured Pirellulales bacterium
GCCACGATTCATTTTGTTAGAGCTTTTAAATCCGTTTGTCGAACAAAGTATGCTCGGCGCATTTATTAATCACAAATGATATAACTGGCTGTAAAGAATCAATTTGATTTTGCCATTTGAGCCTGTTTTTCTATTTCGCTTAAATACGCCAGCGTTCGTTCGAGCTTGTCGGTCAGGTGCTTGAGTTTGAGCATAGTTTTAACCCGCGTCAGAAGTTCCAGCTTGTTGACAGGTTTGCTCAGAAAGTCATCTGTCCCGGAATCGATGGCACGTTCGATATCGCCGAATTCGCTCAATGCCGTAACCATTATCACCGGAATATCTGTTGTTGCGGGGTTTTCTTTGAGCCTCTTGCAGACCTCAAAACCGCTCATTTTCGGCATCATAACATCCAGCAAAATCAAATCGGGCGGGTCTTTGCGTATGAGTTCAAGTGCCTCCAAGCCATCCTGGGCTGGAACGGTTCGGCAGTCCACATCTTCGAGATATACCTGAATAAGCTCGCGATTTTGCTGATTATCGTCAACCACCAATATTACAGGTTTTTCACTGGGCTGGTTTGAATTTTTGGATTGACCGGTCATAAATATTCTCCATTTCAATGCCGCCCCCGCTTCCCCTGCAGCTGTCTTGCGACAGCAAGACACAGGGGCTTCTGTCTTTCGACAGAAAGACGCGGGGGGGTTTTTCCGAGTGCCTTCAATATCGCCGTGCAGAATGCGGGCAAATCATCCGGCTTGCGTGCGGTAATCAGATTTGCGTCCACGACACATTCTGCGTCCAGATATTTTGCACCGGCGTTAATAATGTCGTCTTTGATTGCCATAAAGCAGGTGGCATTTTTGCCTTTGAATATTTTTGTGCTGCACAAAAGCCAGCCGCCGTGGCATATTGCTGCTATAATTTTGCCGGCGTTGACCATATCATTGGCGAATTTTACCACTTCAGCGTTTCTTCGCATAAAATCCGGAGCGAATCCGCCCGGCACAATCATACAGTCATAATCATCGGCGGATATATCTGCTGCCGCATAATCTGAAACGCAGGGGTAGCCTTCTCTGGAAAGATATTGTTTTTTCGCCTGAGCCGCCACCAGGTCAACCTGCACATTTTCCTCACGCAGCCGGTAGTAAGGATACCAAACCTCGAGCACCTGGTACATCTCGGCAACCATTATGGCAACTTTGGGTTTTTCCACTGTTACTGCTGTCTCCTTTTATTGGTGCTATTTTCTATTAACTGACGAATCTGGGGCTTGATATAGACATTCTCAATATCAACAACCTCCGGCACTGCCTCTGCACAGAGCTGAATTAAAAAATCCGTAGGCGCCTGCGTATCCAGAAAGAAAATACGCTTGCCCTGTACGGTACAAAGCCCGCCTCCGCTGCCGCCGAGTGCATCCTGACGGATTTGAACCGCACCCTGCCGCAGTAAATCAAGTAGCTCTTCCAGAATCATTTGCTCGTTCATTTTTCGTGTGGTTTTTGCCTGAACCATCCCATCGAGGGTTGGCCAGACCCATTTTCAAGAAAAATCGCATTAAAAGTCGATATACAATTATCGTATCTCGTATTTCGTTGTTCATAGTTCGAGATACGAAAAACGAAATACGAACATCGATTTCGGAACTGTAAATTATAGATTAGAAACTGAAAATTGGCAAGCATAACTCAAAAACGCCTGAATTTACACAGACTTCTGCAGGAAAAGCTGCAATACAGCGATGCCCTTGAATCTCAGCTTCAGCAGCTCCAACACCTTGCCAACATCGGCACAATCAGCTATATGATAGCTCACGAAATCAATAATCTGCTTACTCCCCTGCGAAGCTACGCCGACCTGGCACTAAAAAACAAAGACGACCAGGCTTTGTCCGAAAAAGCCCTTCAAAAAACGATGCAAAATTGCGAGCGAATTACAAAAATTACCGAAAGCATGCTCGCTCTGGCCAACGGCCAAAAACAACAAAAGCAGCAGGTGCAGTTGAGCGGGATGGTTGAACAGGTATTTGAGTGCCTTGGCAGGGATTTTGCGAAGGACGGCATAACGGTCAATATTGACATTGCTGCTGATATAACGCTCTGGGTTATTCCAGTACTGGTTCAGCAGGTTATAATGAACCTGATTTTAAACGCCCGCGATGCAATGCTGCCCAAAGGTGGTATTTTAACCATAAAAGCCGCCCAGAACCCCGATTCCGTGGAGCTCGAAATCGCAGATACAGGCCAGGGAATCGAGCAGGCTGCATTAAAGCACGTATTTGAATCATTTTTCACAACCAGGAAAAGACACGCCTCGGCAAACAGCAATTCAGGAACGGGGCTGGGGCTGGCTTTTTGTAAAAAAGTTATAGATGCTCACGACGGCTTGATTTCCGTCGAGTCCCAGCCGGGTTATGGCACAAAATTCAGAATAACTTTGCCCAAAATCAGGGAAATAGGGACAAATGGTTGAAACCTCATACCCTAACCCCTACTTGCCTCTGCGTCTCTCGACGCAAGTCGAGGCAGCAGGTACCCTAAACCCTAAATGCCAGGTTTGTGTTATCGGAGCAGGCCCGGCCGGCCTGATGGCCTCGATTTTTTCTGCACAGGCCGGCACCGGGACAATCGTAATAGAATCAAATTCATCGCCTGCCCGGAAGCTGCTTTTGACAGGAGGAGGCAGATGCAATCTTACACATCAGGCTGAACCGGCACAGTTTATACGAAAACTCAATAACGGCGGCAGATTCCTCAGATTTTGCATTCACAGGTTTTCCCCACAGAACGTGCAGGACTTTTTCGCCGACTGTGGTCTGCAAACAACAACCGAAAATGACGGCTGTGTGTTCCCTCTTTCCAACAAGGCCGGCGACGTAAGAGATGTTTTGCTGAAAAAAGCAGATGCTCTGGGGGCAAAATTCATTTATGGCAGTTCTGTAAAAGACATTGTTAAAGACGCCGGGGTTTTTGTCGTTTCTGCCGGAGCAACACAACTAATCACCGAAAAAATTATTATCGCAACAGGCGGCTTATCCTGGCCTGCGACCGGCAGTACCGGCGACGGCTATCGCCTTGCCGGGCAGTTCGGACATCGTATAATCAAACCCAAAGCGTCATTAGTTCCGCTGGTTGCCAGTGAAGACTGGCCGGGACAGCTCGAAGGTACTGCTGTGCAAAATGTCTGCATCAGCACAAAAATCGCAGACAAAAAAATCGTTGTGGCTGGCTCGCTGATTTTTACCGGCGACGGCATCGGCGGGCCGGCAGCACTGGAGCTGAGCCGGCACATAACCGATGAACTGTCCGAAGAAACAGAACCTCTGCTAATCAAATTGGACCTGTTGCCGGATACCCGCCCGGATGAGCTTGAAAATTATATTATAAGATACGTTTCCGAACATCCTAAAAAAATGGTTACTCATATTTTGACAGCCTTTTTGCCTAAGCGTCTTTCCGGTATGCTTTGCAAATTGGCCGACTGCAGCGATGAGCTGCCCGCTGTGCATCTGCAAAAAAATCTGCGAAAAAAGCTAACCGCACTTGCCAAAGCACTGCCTCTGCAAATACTGCGAACAAGACCGGTTGCTGAGGCCATTGTAACACGCGGCGGGGTATGCCTGGATGAAATGGACGTTCAAACTATGCAGTCCCGTATTTGTCCGGGTTTGTTTTTTGCCGGCGAGGTAATAAATGCCGACGGCCCCTGCGGCGGGTACAACCTTCAAATCTGCTGGTCAACAGGCGCCCTGGCCGGTGCTTGCGCCGCTGTTTAAAGGCAGAAATTCAAAAAAAGTGGCTTTTCCTCTCTCAACTTAGTAAAATACCATCACTTAATAATTTTTCAGGAGGCACAATATGAAAAAAGTATATTTGCTCTTAGCGATTTTCTCAATCGGCTTTACCGGCTGTACGACCGGCAACAGGGTGTACGTCAACGGTTTTTCCGAAATCGACCAGCCTGTCAGGGAAAACGCCACATTTACCGTAGCTGCAGATGCCAATTCCCCCAATCCGATTATGGATGACAGAATCAAAAACCGGATTGAACAACTATTAAAATATGACGGCTATTACATCGCCGATGCGAACGGTCAATTCGACTACAAACTTACCTTCAGAAGCGGACACAGCGACTACCGAACCCTTGAATATGAACCATTCTATCATTCGCGCGTTGGTTTCTATGGCGGACATCACGGCGGTTACAGCTTCGGATACACTACTTATTATCCTTCTTACCAGCTATATCAGGCGCAGTGGCTTGAAATGAAGCTAATTGCCCCCGCCGCGCCGGGCGATTCAAAGACCGAAAAAGTACTTTGGGTAGGCGAGGCCATTACAGATACTGACGGACAGGACCAGCGAATCGTTATTAATTATCTGCTGGTCGGCTGCCTCGAATACCTCGGGCAGGAGACCGGAAAACAAAAATCGCTGTTTATTAACGAAGATGACCCAAGAATAACACTGCTCGAATCATACAGATAGGCAAAATCGGCGATTCTGTATTTTAGATATAAAAATATGTCCAAAAGGACAGACGAATTTGATTGCATCGTTATAGGCGGCGGTCACGCCGGCGCCGAGGCAGCCTACGCCGCAGCCACAATCGGGGCGAAAACCTGCCTGCTGACCATAAGCAAAGACACAATCGCAAAGATGAGCTGCAATCCCGCCATTGGCGGACTTGCAAAAGGTCAAATTGTGCGCGAGGTAGATGCACTCGGAGGCCTTATGGGCCTGGCGGCAGACGCCACCGGAATTCAGTTTCGCCTGCTCAACCGCTCAAAAGGCGCCGCCGTGCAGTCGCCCCGTGCGCAGGCCGACAAATACAAATACAAAGATTACATCCGGTCGCTTCTTGAGCAGACGCCGAACCTGACAATCATCGAGACTCTGGCAAGACGAATCATAACCGAAGATAACAAAGTCCGGGCGGTTCTGGGCAGTGACGAAAAGACATACAAGGCTTCGACCGTAATCCTTACAACGGGGACTTTTCTTCGCGGTTTAATGCACATCGGGACAGAACAATTCCCCGGCGGAAGGCTCGGCGAGCCGGCTGCCAATGAACTTTCGCAAAGTCTAAGTGACATCGGCCTGGAGCTGGGAAGACTCAAGACCGGCACGCCCGCAAGGCTCGACGGCGCAACAGTCGATTATGACAAGCTCGAAATCCAGTATGGCGATGAAAAACCGGTGCCGTTTTCCTTTATGACAGAGAAAATCCCCCAGTCCCAAATCCCCTGCTGGATAACTTACACAAACGAAAACATCCACAAACTTATTCGCGACAATCTGAATCGGGCGCCGCTGTATTGTGGACAAATAACATCCACAGGCCCAAGATACTGCCCCAGTATTGAGACGAAAATCATCCGCTTCGCAGATAAAAGCCGGCATCAGGTATTCCTCGAACCGGAGGACAGGGCAAAAACAACTATTTACTGCAACGGCATAAGCACTTCATTGCCCAAAGATGTCCAGGAGCAGCTCCTCAAACTGCTGCCCGGCACGGAAAACGCACGGATTGTGCATTACGGCTACGCAATCGAATATGACTACTGTCCCCCTGTTCAACTCAAGCCCTCGCTGGAGACAAAAAAAATATCGGGACTATTTCTGGCAGGCCAAATCAACGGCACAAGCGGTTATGAAGAAGCCGCAGGCCAGGGAATCATCGCAGGTATAAACGCAGCAGCCAAACTGCAGGGCAAAGAGCCGGTGTCACTTGGCAGAGACCAGGCTTATATCGGCGTGATGCTCGATGACCTGCTGACAAGAGGAATCACTGAGCCATATCGAATGTTCACCTCCAGAGCTGAGTATCGCCTGTCGCTTCGAGCCGACAACGCAGACAGAAGACTGACGCAAATCGGCAGAACGGCTGGATTAGTCAAAGATGACCGATGGACAAAATTTCAGAACAAACTTGAGCAAATCAACAGACTGAAAAACTATCTGGTTGGCACACGCTGCGATGGCAGCAGCCTTTGGGACAAGCTGCGCCAGCCTCATAATACGCTCGCCCAAAGCTTGTATAAGAATCCTGTAGTTTTACACATGGGCTATATGGATGAGGCAATCGAGGCGGTAATTGGCGATGCGAAGTATGATGGCTATTTAGCCAAGCAGCAGCGATTAGTTGCGGGTATGCGGTCTTTGGAGAGCCGGAAGATTCCTGCCGATTTGGATTACAACAGCATTTCGCATCTTCGCAGCGAGGCTAAGGATAATTTATCCGCCTTTCGGCCTGCCACGCTCGGCCAGGCCTCCCGTATTACCGGCATCACACCAGCCGATATTATTGTTATCCAGGTCCACCTGAAAAAAAACTACAGGCATTAAATTTTCGGACAGTATTCTCAAAAAACTGAGACGTGTCATTTCCACCACTGCAGGATAAATTCCAGAGGGAATTTATTAACCCAACTGTAATTCCCGCGAAGGCGGGAATCCAGTTTCTTTCGGAGCGTTTATGGATTCCGCAACAAGTGCGGAATGACAAACGCCTGCAATTTCCGTTCAGCCCGTCCTATTCTTCGCATAAGTTAAAGCTCA
>CAZYWY010000113.1:0-6518 GCA_964651605.1 uncultured Pirellulales bacterium
CGATATCAGTCGGTCAGGTAATACGAACTATCGGTTCTGCGATTGCCCCGAATCAGGTACGTGGGCAGACATCAAATATTATAGTCTCTAATATGTACACAAACGCCGAGCCCACCAACATTACAAGCCGAACCGTAACAGATTCGAGCGGACGCAATTTACAAAATACTACCGGCAATCTACCAAAGGTCGAGTCGGAAGGTGCGTCCGATTATACAGTTTATGAACGCAAGGGTATTACTCTGCGGGTTGGTGAGAAAGCCATCTTGACTCTATTCACGAAAAAAATTAAATACAGACACAATTACAAATGGGAGATGCCAAATGCAATCGAGCATTATCTTATTCTCGAAAATGATACGGATTCGGCCTTCACAACAGGCCCCTGCCTGGTTATGAGCGATAACAGGGCGTTGAGTGAAGATATGCTCAAATACACACCACGCGGAGGTTCTGGTGAGTTGCCTGTTACAACAGCCATTAACATCGCAAAAGACCAGAGCGAAAAAGAAACAGGCCGTCAGAAAAAAGCCTATACAATCTCAAATGATTACAGTGCCGACCTGGTTTCACTGGAAGGAGAGCTGAAACTTCGCAACTTCGACAAGAAAGAAGCTGCGATAAACATAACAATGAAGATACAGGGCAAACCGCTGACTGCCTCCGATAAAGGCAATATTATACAGGATACACAAAATCTGAAACTGCTGGAGCAAACAGGAACGATTACCTGGCAAATAACCATTAAACCAGGCGAAACAAAAAGTTTGACCTATACTTATGAAAGGTATGTGCCGTCACGATAAACGAATAAGTAAATGAGTAGATGAGTTGGCCGGTTAAATTCCATAACCCATCTACCCATCTACCCATCTACTCATTTACAATGATGGCGGTGCATCTTTTTCTGCCGGTTTTTTCATTGTCTTGTCCGACTGCAACATTGTCGCCAGCCAGGCAGAAAATAGATTTCCATTCTGGCCGTCGCTCCCGCCCCCGCCTACGAAGACATCTGGAGTAATTTTCACCTTGCCGGAGGCCTCCTGCTGATACTGCTGTTGTTGCTGGACGGCGATTTCCTTCTTTGTCTGAGTATCAAGCAGCGACTTGTCCACATCTATATAAGCAATAAGCAGATTTTGCGCTTCAATGTGATACTGCCCGAATTCCAGTCTGGCCTTTTCAAGAGCCTCCTGCTGCAAAGTGGTACGGCTCTGAACAAAGTCAATGGCTTTCTTCTCGCCGGCTTTATTTCTGAACGAAGAATCAATAAGCGGATGAACAATCTGCTCAATAAGATTCGCCACCGAGCCGAACCGTGCGATAACAAAAGACGCATTTTCCGGCCGAATGCGAATAACCATTCTCACATCCACCTCAAGCTGGAAACCATCCTTGGAGGTAACTTTTAACTGGCTGAATTTGAAAAATTCAGTGGCACGGTCTTTTTCAATCAACTCTTTCTGTCTCTCAAGAGGCTTTTCCCCTACTTCATCCTTTGCCACCGCAGGCCATTGCCATCTGGACGGGTCTTCCCTGATTTCACTTCTGCTGGCCCAGTCGATTGTTACTGCGCTGGTTGGTACGAAATAGCGGGTAAAGGCATAAGGATTAATGTTGTATCTGCCCGGAGCAATCGGCTCTCGCCAGATGCCCCTTCTGTTTCTGTCGGTAACCAGGACTACTTCACCCGGCTCGTGGACCGGCTGCTTCAGGTCGGGCGAAAGGCTGGTCTCGGCCCGGCACAGCAATGCTTTTCTCCAGCTCCTTGCCGACGTTGGAGCGAACAACAACCACATATCCCGGCGGGACATCAGTAATATTGCGCTCTTCAACATTAAACAAAAGCGGGTTGATATAGTATTCGCCGGGCTGAAGGGTATCGAGTTGCGGGCCTCTATATCCGCCGCTGTTATCGAGAAACATTTTTGCATCCTGGAACGAATTGCACTCGACCTCGTCGCCAAGAAGTCTGCCCGGAGAGATGGGAAGGCCGTCAACAGATTTGACACAGCCGATTTCGCCGGGGTTGATTACAGTTACAGGCACTTTTTGAATTTTCCAGATTATCGGGATACGCCAGTACAGGCCGGGCATCAATATATGCGCCTGGATGCCGATTTCGCCCTGGCGGGAGATGATTTGGCCTTCCTTCATTTTCCTGCCAAACATCTTTTTTATAAGGATTCCCACCTGGTCGTCTTTTATCAGCGCCAGTCCTGACGCCAAAAAGAGAATAATCACCGCTGCTACAAATACGCTATTATAACTTGTAATGTAATCATAATTTTCCCCTTACCTTTCCTGCTTATTGCTGTTCTGATAATATTATACTTTTCAACTATCTCACCGCACGATTTTATCGCCTGTACGATTACCTGTCATTCTTATTTTTTCTCAGCTTTCAAAAAAATGCCGGTCGAGCCAACCCCCCATTAATCTGGCTCGACCGGTTAAGTGCATCTTTTATCTATCGGTTTTCCGATGTTATCGTAAGATGCCTTCATCAGCAGTTTTTTTGCCGCTGACAAACATCTTTCTACTGAAATATCGATTTTTATAGGGCTTTATAATAAAGAATATGTCGTGAATGTGACAACGTTATGTCAGTGTGTGTGCAAAAACTGCCATTAAGAAGGGTTAAATTAAATCTGCCGGCTGAAGTCCCGCTCCATCACGATGCCGGAAAAACGCCAGATTTTCTTGAATTGCTCATAAGGTATCAACTCTTTGCCGGTTACAGGGTCTGCTACGGCCACTGCATTATCTCCCACATCAAGCACAACTACACAGTGGTCAACCAGGGCAGATTCCTTAATAACCGCCAGTGTTACACCGGCATCCTTAAGCTGCTCAATCGAGTCAAAACGACGGAATCGGCACTTCAGGCCCTCTGCTCTGAACCGGCTTTGCAAGGCTGAACAGAGCTGAGCGGGCAAGGTGCCGGTTACAGGACTTGTATAAGAAAGAATAGCTATTTCACCTTCGCCAGCCGAAAGCCCCAGTTTCCCAAGTGCAGTTACGGCTGCCGCAGGTCCGCAGGTATATTCTGTTGCCTGCCTGCAGATACCGTTCTTGTCAAATCTTGTCTTGATTGCCCAGAGCCTGTCTCTTATCAAAACCGGAAACAAAAAAGGCAAAATAGAGGACCAGATTAAAAAAACAACCATCAGCCCCCCTGCCGCATATTTCTCCCACTTATGAGGTAGGCGGAGCAAAGGAATAGTCAATCCGGTGGATATGGCAAAGGCCAAGGCTACAAATCTGAATCGACTGGATGTAAGCCAGAAAACCGGCCCCAAAAAATAAAAAGTTTGACTAAATCTGGCTGCTGCTAAAATAGCAATAATCAGCAACGGTATTGAAAAACTTGCTATCCAATAAGGTTTTTTCAGACTTGATAGAACCATACCGAGCCGGACGCCAATTCCGGCTATTAAAACAACACCCAAAGTCTCAAGCCACAGCTCCATTCAACATCTTTCATACGCCCTCAACCCTCTGCTTTATATTATCAAAATATGGACATTAAATCAAGGTAAATGCCGATTGCAACTGCGGTATTTTGATTCGACGGGTCAACATTAATTTGGGTCCTAAATTAACCGCTCTGTCATAAAAAAAATACTGTAACAAGCGTTGCTTTGCCGATAAAATGGCTTGCAGCTACTCGCCTGTTAAACATTTTTATCCTTGGTAGTTGAGTTTAAATATATATATGCCGATAAAAAAATAGTTGGCAGATAGTGTTTGCAGAAAATACAATTAGAAAACGATGCCGGAGTAAGTAATGGCACTGACATTTGAATTTCATAAAATGTGAATTATGCAGAAAAAAAATAAATCCCGGCAGTTGTAGCGAAAGGAGACTTAATAATGTTACGTTCACAAGCAGCCACGATAGTGTTTTTTTCAATAATTATTTTAGGCCTCTCTGGCTGTTTTTCGTCAAATCCGGAAGATATAGAGGCCTTTGTAAAACCCGCTCAAGCAGACACGACCTGTGATAATTATATCCTTCAGCCGCCTGACGTTGTTAAAATCTATTGTTCCAAGGTGCTGGAAATCAACGGACAGCAGCAGCAAATCAGACCGGACGGCAAGATAAGTTATGAGAGCATAGGCGAGGTTCAGGCAGCCGGTAAAACTCCCTCGGAGCTTACTGTTATCCTGCGGGAAAAAGTCCTTGAGCTTTATAAGGCCCAGCTTATCAGCGAGAAATCAATAGACCTTCGCATAGAGGCATTTCAAAGCAAAAAATATTATGTCCTTGGTCAGGTCTACAGCCCCGGCCCCAAACTATACACAGGCCGCGACACAGTGTTATCTGCCGTAGCACAGGCACATCTTAATCCGATGGCCTGGGTCGAGCGCATCCAGGTTATAAGACCTTCAAGTGACGAAAATGTCAAACCTTATATATTCGAGGTGAATTTCGACAGAATGTCCGCACACGGTGACACAACCAAAAATGTCCTGCTGCAGGAAGGTGACATTATCTACGTGCCGCCGACAGTTTTAGGCTGGTTGGCTTTGAAGCTGGAAGAGGTTATAAGACCAATCGCAAGGGCGTTCTCTTTAGTCTATATTGTCGATACCCAGGGCGAACAATACGGTTATTACAGAAACTACTAACGGACGCCTCAGCCTTATACATGGTTACGAAGAATAATCGTAACAGGATTGCCGGAGAATGCATTTATGCCCGGACGAAAGCTCGCAAAAATTCACTTTGTCAGCACAGTTTGGCTTCTTGCCTGCATCTGCTATATTCTGCTGGCAGAGCTGAGAAGGGCCGGCGTGAAATGGTGGATTGTATTTCCATTTTCAGGCTACAGCGTGCTGTTGCTGCTTTTTTTTACAACTTTGTATCTGTTCGCAATTTTCAGGGGCATCAGCAGCAGCCAGAAACTGGACATAGAACATCCATTAACAAGAACGCCGCAATACACACTTTTCTATGTCCTGGCTCCATTTCTGGGCAGTCTTGCAGGTCTGCTGACACTGACCGGCAAAGACACTCTCAGTACAGCTTTGCTGGTAATGAGTCTGGGAACTCTGGCTACAACTTTTTTAGTATGGGTAATCGCCGACCCGCTGGTCGGGCTGCTGGAGGTAATGAACCCCGCAAGCAGGATACACAAACTTGACAGACTGGTTCGGGAAAAAAACGAACGTCAGAAAAACAAGCAGTATAATCAGCAACTGCTGGCCGATATCGAATTAAAGGAAAAATCAAACCAGCTCAAATGGCACAAAACCCTAAAACCGCAGGCCGAGAAACTCGCTGAACTATTAACAAGCCGCAACATTAATAACAGAGACGCCCAGCGTCAGGCAGCAGATATAGCATTGCAGGCCTGGCAAACCGGCGGAATCAGTTGTATGAGGGAGCTTCGCGATATGGCGATATCACTAAGCAAAGAAAGAAACAGTGACACTACTGATTTTATTCAATACTGGTGGGATGGAATCGGGAGCTGGCAAAGCCCTTCGCTTGGTGCGCACAAATAAAAAAGAGACGCAAAATAATTGCATCTCTTTTATCACATATCTCATAAACAACAAATAATTTTACAACGCTTTTCTTCTTCTCAGCCAGCCGACAAGACCGGCACCAATACTACCCAGCAGAATCGCACCCGGAGCAGGAATGCACTCATGGGTGATTTCACCGCTTATAGTTGTTGGATATTGATATTCCCCATACATCCTGATATCAATTGACACCCACTCCGGATTATAGTCCCAGAATGTATAGCTTCCTTTAACAACCACCGGTTCCGTTGTTGTTTCGACATAATCATTGAAGATAACATAACGGGAAATGTAATTGTTTTCCTGCTCTACAGTCAACGGCGGCAAAGGCGGAGAGCCACCAGACCCAGTCGCCGGATAAGCCAGTGTGCTCCAGTTTATGGCAATTGTTACATTGCCCAGACCAGTAATATCAATATTCCATGTAAACTCTTTCCGTCGAGTCGGATCCGGCGGGTCATCATAGAACCACTGGTTATACCAGTCAGTATTAGGGTAGTAGTACCACGGTGTGGGAGCACCTGTAGGATTCTGCATACCGTTACCGTCATTATAACCGTCGCCGTCGCCACTCTCGAAAGTATTGGCACCAGACAGGGTAATGCTGAAATTGTCTGTAGTTGGAGCCGCCAATGCCGATGAAGCAATAAATACCAAAATGACCACTGCAAAAAACAAAGATAGTTTTTTCATAACCTACCTCCTCCACGATACGTCCTGAAAAAGAAACTCAATCTCATAGTTTTAACAAGAAAGTTCACTATTCTTTTTTACAAGAAAGTTATTCAGAGGTCTTAAATACGTACATAGACAATAATCTCACCTCTGCTTAATAATTATGTCTTATTTTTTCTCTACAGTGCTTTGCGTCTTCGCAGCCAACCGACAAGACCGGCACCAATACCGCCCAGCAGAATCGCACCGGGAGCAGGAATGCAAGCTGTCGCTACCTCAACATAATTCAGATTAACACCATTAGT
>CAZYWY010000114.1:0-6487 GCA_964651605.1 uncultured Pirellulales bacterium
CTTAGCCTGAGATACTTAGGCTTCAGCA
Source organism: uncultured Pirellulales bacterium (assembly GCA_964651605.1). Classification (GTDB taxonomy): domain Bacteria; phylum Planctomycetota; class Phycisphaerae; order Sedimentisphaerales; family Anaerobacaceae; genus JAFGPS01. Next base: position 29 of record CAZYWY010000114.1, read on the forward strand.
CTGGCAATATCGGCTTGAGCCCTCTCCAACACCGCAACAGCGGCATCGTATTCGGTCTGTGACGGCACTTTATTGTCGCTCATCTGGCGTACGTTTTGGTATCGGGTCAGTTTGTTCTTGGATTCAGTAAGAGTTGCTTTGGTCTGTAAAACCTTTGCTTCTGCCGATGCCAGAGACGCCTTATATTGAGTTTCCTGGGCTTTAAGTTTCGATGTATCGAGCTTTGCCAGAACTTGTCCTGCCTTGACTCGGGCATTATAGTCCACCTCAACACTGTCTATCCTGCCGGACAACTCGCTGCCGACCTCGACCTCATTGGTCGGCTCCAGACTACCTGTAGCAGTTACAACAATCGTTAAATTGCCTCGCTGTACCTGCTCTTGTTTAAATTGCATTTTTTCAGATGTGCCGGTTTTCATTTTGGATACAACATATACCACTATTATCACTGCAATAACCAGCAGAAAAAGCCATCGCTTCAAGTGACCTCGCCGGTCTGAAAGTTGAGCAATATTTATGGCCTGGTCTGTATCCGAATTCATATTTTTCCTATTTTTCATTATTTTCTCCTGTTAACAGCTCCGGATTTTCTGCGGAAGCAAGAGTTGTCCATCCCCCGCCAAGAGCCTTGTACAAACGAATAAGATTTGAGATTAAAGTCCCATTGCTCTGAGAAAGCTGATTCTGAAATGACAACAGCGAACGCTGCGAATCAAGAACGGTACTGAAATCTGTCAGACCGACCTGATATTTCTGCAGGGACAATTCAGCAGCACGTTGAGCTGCCTGCGCCGCCTCCTTTATATTGTAATTTCTTCTTTGTTCATTTATATAAGCCACTATGGCATTTTCAACCTCCTCTACCGCACTAAGAACGGTTGATTCATACTGAAGCAGGGCTTGTTTCTGAAGCTCGGTCTGTACCTCGATATTCCTGCGGATAGCACCGGCATCAAAAATCGGCCAGCTTGCTCGGGGCCCGCCGCTTAAAACCCAGTTGTCCGGCGTAGTCAGATTGCTTGCAAGCCGATTGAAAGAAACGGCGTCTATACCAATAGAGCCACCCAGCGTGAACTTGGGATAAAGTTCAGCAGTAGCTACACCGATTTTTGCAGTTTGTGAAGCCAGCTCTCGTTCAGCCTGCCGGACATCAGGCCGACGACGAATCATATCTGCCGGCACGCCCACAGCAATTTGTGCCGGACAGACCGGTATGGTCCCGCCTTTCTCCAGTTCCTGATGCAACTTACCGGGTTGCTCGCCAAGAAGCACGGCAATACGGTTCATTGCCTCTTCCAATACGGTATATAAAGAAGGTACTTCCGCACGAGTGCTTTCAAGATTGTAACGTGCCTGCTGAACCGCCAGTTCATCACTTAATTCCGCTTCCCTTCGCAACAGCACCAACTGGTAAGTCTCGTTCTGAGCCTGGAGATTCTCGTTCACATCTGCCAGCCGAGCCTGATAGGTGCGTACTTCTACATAGTTCAAAGCCACTTCCGCCAGCAGAGAAACAAGAACGTCACGCAAACTTTCCTCTCTTGCCTGCAGGTCTGCATCGGCTGCCTCTAAAGAGCGACGAACACCGCCAAAAATATCCATTTCCCAGCTTGAATCAAAACTTGTCGAGAAACGCTGACTGGTTCTGTCGCCGGTATCCTGGCTGCTGCGAGTCCATGTATCTGAACTCGAAAAGTTCAAACTGGGGAACAAGCTGGTCTGGGTAATGCCTCTGCTTGCGTATGCCTGGCGAACACGCGACTGTGCTTTTTTCATATCAAGATTACCTGCCACAGCCCGCTCGATTAAACTCGACAACTCAGCATCATTGAATGTAGTCCACCACGAAGATTGAAGCTGCTGACTCATTTCCTCGGCGGATAATCCTTTATCCAGTTGTGTGTGCCAACTCGAGGTTAATGGTACTTCAGGCGAACTATAATCAGGTCCAACTGTACAACCTGAAAAGACAGGAACCATCGTTAATATAAAAAACAATGATAAAATATTCACAAAGTTTATTCTAAATGCAAAAGACATAGTTCATTCTCACCTTATTGTTATTGTCTTGTTAAGAGTTCTACCTCGCCTGTTCGGTCTCCTTACGAATACCCATTATCCCAATCAGACTGAAACGGGTAATATGTGCGGCTAATTCTTCAATACGAAAATCCACCGGCAGTTTTCCCGGAAGCGGTGTTTCAGGTTCTGCCCTGTGATGTCTCAAATGCAGCATTGGACCAAAACACTGGCCCATAACACTCATCTGACAGAAAAATAATTGCTGCTTACTTGCTCCGTCACCAAGTAACTCCTTAAAAATTGCCCCATACTTCTGTTCAATCGGTTCTATGATTTTTTCGATAACCTCGCTAAGGAGCCCTGTCGGATTAGCCATTTCTTTGTGCATTATTTCAACATCGTGAGTTTCCGGGTCGGCAATGCGGTGCATAAAAGACAATATTCTGCCATATAACCTTTCCTGTACCGGCGCATCAGGTGATACCCCGCCATCCGGTGGATATTTCTTGACCGATGTCTCGAAAGAATATTTCCAGGCTTCTATATACAGGTCTTCCTTGCTGCCAAAATGATAATTCACTGCTGCTGTATTGACTCCTGCCTTTTCACAGATATCCGCATTTGTGGTCTCCCGGAACCCTTTCTTTGCGAAAACCTCAGCAGCTGCAAGAAGCAGTTTATGGCGAGATTCCTGACCATCTATCCGTTGCTTTTTCATTTTCAATACCCATTTATATTTTACTTTTTTATACTAATTCTACTATATAGATTAACTATATAATTTAATTTGTCAATACAATTATAGCATTTTTAATCATTTTCCGTAAAAGAACATTTGATACCTTTAAAAGCCTGAAACCAAACCGCTATGCCATAAACTGACATAGCAGTTCGGCAGAAATTGGTTTAATATTTCTTTTAAAGCAGTAAAAACACTGGACAAATTTAATTCACAAATATATCATTATGAAAATTATAAACTCAACAGTCGGCTGTTTTAGCGAGGATACCGGCTATGAAAAAGAAAAAAAATAAGAAAGCAATACCCCTAAACAACACAGAGGCAGAGCGACAGCTCGAGGAATACAAAGCGAAGTTCCAGATACTATTCGATAATGTATGTAGCGGTGTAGCAATTTACAAAGCCGTGAATGAAGGCGAAGACTTCGTATTTGTGGACTTCAATCGCTCTGCAGAAAAAATCGAAAACGTCAAGAAAGAAACGCTCTTAGGTAGATGCGTTACCGATGTATTCCCGGGCGTTAAAGATTTCGGACTATTAGAGGTCTTTCGCATGGTCTATAAAACCGGCAAGCCGGAACATCACCCCGTCTCGATTTACAGAGACCAGCGAATCGCAGGCTGGAGGGAAAATTACGTCCACAGACTGCCATCAGGACTAATTGTTGCTGTATATGACGATGTCAGCGCTCGTAAACGAAGCGAAATGGTAGCGCAAATGACAGACCAGTGCTTTCGGGCAATTGCCAACTACAGCTACGACTGGGAGGTCTGGATAAGCCCGTCAGGCAGAATGCTCTGGACAAATCCGGCAGCAACACGCATCACAGGCTACAGCATACAGGAAATAATGCAGATGCACGACTACCCGAAACAGTTCGTCTGCCAGCAGGACCGCCAGCGAATAATCAGGGCATTTAACTCGGCTGTCAAAGGCGGCACAGGCAACGATGTCCGCTTCGCTCTTCAGCGCAAGGACGGCACTATAATCAAGGCTTCAATATCCTGGCAGCCGATATTCAATGACGAGGGCGTATCACTGGGACACCGCGAAAGTATTCGTGACATAAACCATCCTGAGTAATTCGGGTCGCCGACGCTCATAACCGATAACTCAAGTCAGGATTTATTGATTCTTAACCAGGCAGCAAATTTTTCCAGACCGGCACCAAGTGATGTCCGTGGATTGTAACCCAGATGTTTGGCTGCTTTAGTTATATCCGCATAAGTGATATCCACATCGCCAGGCTGGAGCGGTAGATATTCTTTAGCTGCCTTTTTGCCAAGCGCCTTTTCAATTTCTGCGACCAAATCATTCACAGATACCGGCTCAGAATTGCCTAGATTATAGAGTTCAAAACCGGCACAATTTTTCATCGCTGATACAGTACCCTCGATAATATCATCAATGTATGTAAAGTCACGCTTCATCGAACCATCACCGAAAACCGGCACAGGTTTGTTCTGTTCGATGAGTGATGAAAATTTGTAGATTGCCAAATCCGGCCTCTGCCGGGGGCCATAAACAGTAAAAAATCGCAGACAGGTCATCGAAATGCCGAACAGGTGATGATAAGTATGACAAATCAGCTCGCCGGCCTTTTTCGTGGCGGCATAAGGCGATATAGGAAAATCGACATTGTCGGTCTCGGAAAAAGGCACTTTTTCGTTATTGCCATAGACACTCGAACTCGATGCAAATACGAACTTTGGGATTTTATTTTTCTTTGCCGCCTCAAGCAAAATGAGCGTCCCGTTTATGTTGACATCGGCGTACAATAAAGGCTGCTCAATCGAAGGCCTGACGCCGGCCTTTGCCGCCAGATGCACGATTATCTCTATGTCACCAGCTACGGCCTTTTCAATAGCCAACCTGTCACGGATGTCAGCCTGGATTAAACGGAAGTTTTTATTCTCAAGACAGCCTGCGATATTTCTGCGTTTGATGTTCGGGTCGTAGAAATCATCGAAATTATCGACTCCGACCACCTGCCAGCCGTCCGCAAGCAGTCTTTCGCATAAGTGAGAGCCGATAAAACCGGCTGAACCTGTTACCAGTGCCTTCATAAAAACCGTTGATTAGCTCCTGTTATGCCGCGTAGATTACAACTGCCCCGAGGGCAATTACAACCAATGAAAGTAATCTAAATACAATAGCTGGCTTATTTTCGAACCAGTCCAGCATCCGTCCGATTTTTTTAGGGCTGATTATAAAAATTAAAAGGCCGCCCAGCAGAAAAAGAATCCCAAGAACAGCAATAATCCACTGTATTCTGCAAGCCCCTGCCCCGAGCAAAAACACAACCGCCAGAGCAAGCCTCAGCAGAGCCGCCAGATATATTCTTTTGCCTTGTTTTAAAAAAAACATCAACCATTTTACAGCCTGCGGTTTGATTATAAAACCGATACCCAGAAGGATGAACAGAACGCCCAGAATTTTTATAATAATATTCATATTCATAAGCAAATCCCTTCTTTAACTGCATTTTACCGCCAAACGGTTGCCCTGCCGATGCTGTGATATTCAAAACCTGCTTTTTTGACTACATCCGGGTCGTAAAGATTTCTGCCGTCGAAGATGACCGGCGATTTTAATTTCTCTGCAATGAGCTTGTAATCCGGATTTCTGAATTCCTGCCAGTCGGTGAATATAACCAAAGCATCGGCATCGTCAAGTGCATCATAACCGCTCTCGAATGTCAGGATTTTACCGTTAAGCAGCTTGTTTGCGGATTCAGCCGCCTGCGAGTCATAAGCTCTGATTTCAAACCCGTGTTCGAGGAATTTCTCGATGCAATAAATCGCCGGCGACTGTCTTACATCGTCGGTTTTGGCCTTGAAAGCCAAACCCCACACAGCCAGGACGCACCTGCCTTGTTTGCCGGCGAAATATTCGATAATCTGCTTTGCGAATCGCTCCTGCTGTTTTATATTTACCTGCCTGACAGCTTTGGCTATTGTCATCTCGATGCCCTGCTGGTCTGCGGTATGAATAAGGGCACTGACATCTTTCGGGAAGCACGAGCCGCCATAGCCGACGCCGGGGAATAAAAAGGCTGAGCCAATCCTCGAATCGCTTCCCAGCCCTCTGCGAACCAGCTCAATATCCGCACCGAGCTTTTCACAAAGCAGCGACAGCTCGTTCATAAAAGATATTCGGGTCGCCAGCATTGTGTTTGCGGCGTATTTTGCCATCTCCGCCGATGCAGGGTCCATAAATAAAATCCTGCTGCTCTTCCGCATAAATGGACCATACAACTGCTGCATCACTTCCCGTACCGGCAGACTATTGACGCCAATTATTATTCTGTCGGGACTCATAAAATCCTCGACGGCTGCTCCTTCCTTGAGAAACTCCGGATTGCTGACATAATCAAACGGCGTCTGTGTTATGGATTTTATTGTATCTGTAATTATTCTATGTGTGCCGACCGGCACGGTGCTTTTGGTGGCAATAATACGGTAGCTGCTGATACCTTTTGCGATATCCCGCACAACCGCAAGCACAGCGGACATATCCGGCGAGCCGTCCGGCTGCGAAGGAGTACCTACTGCAATAAAAATAATAATGGAGTTATCAAGTCCATATTGCAAATCCGTCGTAAAATGCAGCCGGCCGAGTTTTTCGTTGCGTTTGACCATTTCCTCCAGCCCCGGCTCATAAATCGGTATCACGCCTTTTTTGAGCGAGTCTAT
>CAZYWY010000115.1:0-6486 GCA_964651605.1 uncultured Pirellulales bacterium
ATGAATACATCCGCAACTGGAAAAAATCCAATATGCCAAGCTGTTCGAGGTGTCTGTCCAATGAATCAGCATTGACAAAAGTATTGGAAACTATGCCGAGCTTCAGTCCCGAATTTTTTAACACAGACATTGTTTTTTTTATATCAGGCTCGGTCGTTGCGATTTTTCTCAACGGCTCATACCACAGCCCTGCAAAATGCTGCCATTGCCGGCTGTCGAGATTTAAACCTTTTTTTGCTCCGATTCTCCGCAAAAGAGCCAGCGAATTAAAATCTTTTCGAGTGATGCCTGAAACAAAACAGTTAAAATAGAGATTGAACAGGTTTTGCCAGCAGTAAATTTCAAAACTTCCGACAGATTGCTTCAGGCTCTTGAGAAAGTCGTAAGACAGTCTTGCCCCCTGCCGAAACAGCCGAATGCTGTTGAATTTGCCGAAATTAAGGATGGTTTCCCCAAGGTCAAACAAGACAGCTTTTATTTGGTTATGCGAATCTGACAATTTACAATTTTCAATTTACAATTTTAATGGCGGCTGCTCGCTGCCGAATGCTTCTTTAATCCAATCGAACATTTCCGTATCCGATATGGCTGAGACCCTGTCTGTCTCATACTCGGCATCGATTTTGTTTTTGATTTTAAGCAGACGCGGGTCATGCTTGGCAACTTCAATCTTGAATCTGGACTCTATCCAGTGCTTAATGCCGGCAGCACCTGTCTTATCGGTAATCGCCACTTCCACCGGCCGGTTAAGAATCTTCTGCGTATCGAAACAATTATAAATTTCTTCGTTTTTCAACAGACCGTCCGCGTGAATACCGGCCCGTGTAACATTGAAATCAGCCCCAACCAGCGGATAATTCGGAGCAATAACAAAACCCAGCTCCTTGTGAGCATACCTTGCCAATTCGGTTATCGCTGCATAATTGACGCCCTTATTCAAACCCTTCAGTTGGGCATGTTCGACCACCATCGCCTCAAGAGGCGTATTACCCGTCCGTTCGCCGCTGCCGAAAATTGCGGTGTTGGCGGAGCAGCAGCCGTAAAGCCACGCCGTTGCGGCATCGACCTCGACCTTATGAAAATCATTATGCCCGTGCCATTCGAGCAACTCACTTGGAACGCCGACCTGTCTTAGCCCGCTGACAAGTTTTGGAATGCTTCTGGGCAGTGCTATACCGGGCCAGGGGATGCCAAAGCCGAGCGTATCACACAGGCGAATCTTGACCGGCCTTTCATATTCTCTTGCAAGATTCATCAGCTCAAAGGCAAAAGGCTGAACAAAGCCCTTGAAATCTGCCCTTGTTATATCCTCAAAATGACACCGCGGAATAACACCGTTATCCAGAGCAGCCTTGGCAATATCCAGATATGAATTCATAGCCTGCGAACGCGTAGTTTTGAGTTTCAGAAAAATATGATAATCGCTCGCCGAGGTAAGAATACCGGTCTCTTTCAGCCCCATCTGGCTGACGAGCTTGAAATCGGCAGCGACTGCCCTTATCCAGCCGGTTATTTCAGGATATTTATAGCCCCGCTCCTGGCACAATTCAACTGCTTGTCTGTCACGCTTCGAATATAGAAAAAACTCGCACTGGCGAATCAGGCCTGTTCCGCCGTCAATTTCGTGCAGGAAATCATATATTTTAAGGATTTGCTGCGGCGTATATGGCGGCCTGGCCTGCTGGCCATCACGGAATGTAGTATCAGTTATCCAGATATCTTCCGGTATTTCATAATCTACTTTTCTGTTGTCAAAAACAACTTTCGGAAATTCCGTATATGGAAAAACCTCACGGTACAAATTAGGGGTTTCAACATCAACAAGTTTAGGAATCTTATTTATCACTATTTATCTCCGGTATTTAAAAAGTTTTGAATTATGAGCTTTGAGTTTTGAGTTATAATGGCATAAGCCATCCTGTGGACTAAAAACTCAAAACTAAAGACTCAAAACTCTTTCTACTGTTTGCTGTAAAAATAGCCGAGGTGGGATTCGAACCCACACGCCCATTACGAGCAGGGGATTTTAAGTCCCCAGCGTCTGCCATTCCGCCACTCGGCCGATTTACAGCAACAACGGCTTATGTTATATGATAAATGCCCGAAAACATCAACGGAAAAATCCGCCCATCTATACGCTCGCTCTGCAAAAACGTTCTGATATAATCAACAATATGAACCTGGCCGACAAAATAAAGTGTAAGGCAGTTGAGTTGGGATTTGACCTGGTCGGCCTTACAGATGCCCACCCGCTCGATGCCAGGCTGACGGCATTTATAGAAAGCTGGCTGAAAAACGGCTTCGCAGGCCAAATGGATTATATGCACAGAAACCTCGAAAAGCGTATCAATCCAGCCGAACTCTTAAAAGATGCACAATCGGTCATTGTGGTCGGCCTGAATTACAATCGGCAATCAAATCCAACCTCAAAGACCGATTTCGGCAAAGTGGCAAGCTATGCCTGCTACGAGGATTATCATCCTTTTATCAAAGACAGATTATATAAACTCGCCGAATTTATTAATTCCGAAATTAAAGAGAATTTTCAGTTCAAAGTATGCGTTGATTCTGCCCCGACCACCGAGAGGGCGCTGGCCGAAAGAGCCGGCCTGGGATTCATCGGAAAAAATCATACCCTTATCAATCCTCAGCTCGGATGCCGAATATTTTTGGGCGAGCTTATTACAACCCTGAAATTGCAAAGCGATGAACCGGCCAGTGCGGATTGTTCGAGTTGTAAAAAATGTATCGACGCCTGCCCTACAGGTGCATTACGCAAGGACGGCTATTTCGATGCAACCAAATGTATCAATTATCTGACAATCGAGTACAAAGGCCAAATCCCACCTGACTTGGCCGACACAATCGGCGACAGGCTGTTCGGCTGCGAAGACTGCATTGCAATTTGTCCCTATCAAAAAAACGCCCCGCCGTGCAAAAATGAGCAATTCAAATTTTATAACGACAGAGAATCGCTCAATCTGAACGATATTCTGAGCCTAAATGTTGATTCCTTCAACACGGTATTCGCTGATTCGCCAATTAAACGTTCAGGTCTCGAAGGATTAAAACGCAACGCCCGAATCTGCCTTGCCAACCAAAATCGCAGCCAGCCGGAATAGTAGAGTGCGATTTCATCGCACACTACATAACTACGGCAAATGCACGTATTGCTTCAGTTCTTCCAGCGACATTTGCTTAATCTCGCCGGTGCTGAACAGAACATTGCATTTCCCGTTGTGCACGGGGATAGGTTCGTAGAGTACAATAGTGGGGGTTTGCTCGTTCAGGCTTTGTTTGGGCGGCAGATACACGAACTCGCCGCCGTTGGGGTCAGGGCAGTGGAATATGCGGGAGTTACCGGTTTGTCTTACCAGTTCGTCCATTGATTGAGGGTATTGCCCGTCGGAGGCAACCGCCACCTGCATTACCTGAAATATGGAACGCATATTTATCTGGCAGACCAGCGACAGGGATTTTTCCTGCGTGTTGACCATAGCCTGGCCGTATTCTTGCGTAGTTTTGCCCCAGGCCTTGATGAGCCGGAAAACGCCGTAACCGATTCCCACCAACACCAGGACAATAAAAATCACATCAATGGCCCGCCCGTTTCGAAATTTTGCTCGCATCCTTGTCATGATTTAGCCTTTCACATTTATTATTCTTGCCATATCTATCCTTTATATTAACATATATACATCATTTACGGACAGGCATTTTATCGCAAAACACAACCCATCAGAAACGCTCAACTATATTTTGTCATAATATCATAATCTTCAACAATACCAGCAGCTTTCCTTTCGGAACTCATCACAGCATGGGCTAAAGCCCATCCACTTGCTATGACGTGTCAATAATAAATTGGTTAGCGTCCCCAATAAAATCCAGAGAACTATCCTGTGAGATTATATAAGCTGTTGTAATTGTGTTTCCTTCTCAATACCAATTATCAGGCCTACTTATTATTTTATCCCCGACTTTGACCTTATCAGGGAACTGGCAATCCTGAAGCAGTTTTTCAGACATCTTACGCCTGAAACTGGCATTTTGACGGAGTTCAAAACTGGAATGCCCGATTGGAAACATTACGCCTATTTCCTTTTCAGGTGCGTGATGCTGCACTGATTTGATTACCGGCAATAAATCACTGTCTGCGGAAATAATCATGGCTTTATCATACAAGCCATCGACGGCATCACCCAGTACCTTCAGTGCTATATTTACATCGGTCTGCTTTTCTTCGTGAGTTTTGAAATTCTGACGGCATTGGTGACATTTAATAGATTTCTCTAAAAAACGCCCGTGGACAATCTCCACTCCTACACTTCTCAAAGCGCTTATATATATCTTGTGACGCCCAACATTTTCTGGATGCCATCTTACCAAGGTAGTAAAATAAAAAATGCCTGCAATCGTATCGTTTGCATAGACCACAGATTCGGCAAGTTTACGATAATTGAGCCATTTGTATTTGCGATAGGCGGGATTTCTTTGCAAGGCGTAATAGACGTTAAATCCATCTATGTAGAAACAATACCGACTCATCCTTGACTCCATAAAAAAGAACCCAGACATCCGAAGACGTCTGGGGCCTGATAGTTTCCTATCAGGGATATATATATATTATTGTATATAAAGGCTGGTTGTTCAAGACTATTTTTTCTAAAATTTTAAGAAATTTCATAAACCCTCACCGTTTTTAGTTCTCAAAATTAACATTTTTCTGTTTCAATTGCATATAACTTCAGCGTCCGAGGTGCTTATCGTAGATTCTTGTCGCCATCGTTGTTTAGTTATCATAACATACCATCGCAACAGATTCGATAAATGCAAAATTTTTTCAAAAAATTCCCAAAAAATCTGCTCTGTTTCTTTGACTTTTTGGCCCTTAGTTCGGTCAACATCGCTATGTATAGGCTTTTGCCTGAAAGGAGATTAGCTCAGGGTACCCACAACAGCTTCAGGATTCTGCTCGAAGACCCGAAGCAGCGCCATTGCAGTGCCTCTTGGCGTCCTGCGGCCTTGCTCCCAGTTCTGCACCGTGTCAACACTGACTCCTATCATCCTCGCAAACTCCGATTGTGAAACTTTAACGGATTTTCTGAGCTTTCGTATATCCACAGCGTTGTATTTAAAATAACGAGAGGCTTTTACCTGGCCTTTTCGAATCTTGCCTGCCTCTTTAATACTCCTGCTGAGGTCTTCAAATATTTCTTTATTCATGATAATTCCTCCATTACCAGCTTCCTTAAGCTTGATAGTTGTTTTTGAGTTAAATCGTCCTTTTTGCTTTTTTTATAAGCGACCAACATAAATATCTTACTGTCAGCGGTCACATAGTAGTATATAACTCTAATGCCTCCACTTTTGCCCTTGCCAGCTATTCGCCAACGAATTTTTCGCAATCCACCACTGTTCTTGATAATCGCTCCGGCTAACGGATTAAGTGCCAACACACGCTGAAGGTCCCGGTAGTCTTCATCGCTAATCAACTGAGTTATCTGTTTGGTAAAAATACTCGTTTCAAAAATCTCCATACATATAATATACGTCATTGGCGTACTATTGCTCAAGAAAAAATGTGCGTTTTTATAAAATTTTCAAAATATTAGTTGACAATAAATCTGTGTGTTTGTAATATATTTAACAGAATAGAATATAGAATACAGTAGTCAGAATGAGGAAAAAGAGGAAAACAATATATTTCGTAAGACCTTCAGATTAAAGCATTTAGGCAATAAAGAACCAATTTCAATCATCAATCGTTACTTAGGGGGAAAGAAAAATGGCTACCGAAGCTCAAATCCTTGCCAACCGGCAAAACGCCTTAAAATCGACCGGCCCACGCACTATCCAGGGCAAAATAAAAGTCTCACAAAACGCCCTCTGGCACGGCTTATCGGCCAATCAAGCCATCATAAGCACGGAAAAACAGGCTGATTTCGAGCTGTACCATGACATTATTTTACGCGAGTTGGCGCCCGAGGGAGCGATGGAAACGCTCTTGTCCGAGCGAATTGTCAGTCTTTCCTGGCGGCTCAAAAGAGCCGTTCGCATCCAGAACCAGACCATTGATGCTATGAATGCAGCGAATCAAAAACCAAGTCTTGCAGAGCAATTGACCCAATCGTTAGCTTTCAAAGGCCAGAACCAGCCAAATGGCAGCCTCTCAACCATAGACCCCGAACTTGCTCTTGGCAGGATGGCGATTAAGGATTTATCGAATGAAAAGGTGCTTGAGCGACTGCTTATGTATGAATGGCGAATCGAGCACAGCCTGTATAAAACGCTCCTGGAGCTTCAAAGACTCAAAGCTATTCGGAAGGTGAACCCGTTATTCAACAATGTCGAACAAGACGACGAAGTAGAGTATCCAGAAGACAGTATAAATTTGAGAAAACAAAGCCAATTTTAAAAACATTGAAATTGGCGTAAGTTCTTTGATAACAGGATAATAAGTGGATTTAGGCGGTTTCGGGCAGG
>CAZYWY010000116.1:0-1583 GCA_964651605.1 uncultured Pirellulales bacterium
TGGCAGCAGGCCTGCTGCGAAGAGCAGCCAATAGAAATAATCTTTGTAATTTTCCCTGCTGCTATGCAATCCTGCGATACAAAAAGAGCCGATTATTATAACCCCTCCGAGAAACAGCAAAAAATGGTCGAAAAAAGTCAGCCCGCTCGTTCTGTTGTGATAATCATAGTAAAGAATCATTACAGCCAGCAGCAGCATTACAACAGAGACAATTACCGGCGCAAGCACCGGGCCTGCCCAGGGCAGCGGAATAAGAAAAAGTATATCCCAGTCCATAATTGAGACAGGCCAATCCAGCAGAACTTTCAGCCAGATATAATAGAAGATGTCCCAGACGGCAAAAATAATCAAAAAACAGGCTGTTCGCTGCCGGCGATTTTTACCGAACAGGACCGCTGCTGTTGTAATGACGACAAGCGTGGCTGCTTCTCTGCCGGTTTCAGTTAATAAAAGCCGATTCCAGAGTGGGTTGCCGTCGAATAGAACAAGCGGAAAGGTGAAACCATCGGTGTAGAAAATTTCCCGCAGATAAACCACTACAGCAGCTTCGATATATCCGAATGCGATGCTGAAAGCCACAACAATACAGAATCTTGTGAACGTGGTTTTTATTTCCGCCTGCGTTCGTTCATCGGCTGTTTGAATTTGTGCATTCATTGTGATTACAAATCCGCAAGCTGCTCCAGCAGGGCAGACAGTGCTTCTGATTCCGGCACTATAGCGACACGCCGGCCTTTCTTGTAGATATAAGCCTTGTCTTTGCCGGCACACAGCGCGATATCTGCATTCGCCGCCTCGCCCGGCCCATTGACAACGCAGCCCATAACTGCGATACGCAGGGGTTTTTCAATACGGGCAACGGCTTTGCTGACCTGGCGGGCAAGTCTGACGACATCAATTTCAGCTCTTCCACAGGTCGGGCAGACGATTAGCTCGACACCGGTGCGTTCGCAAAGCCCCAGAGCGGTAAGGATTTGTCGGGCTATTTTTGCTTCTTCGAGCGGGTCGCCTGCGGCACTGACCCTGATGGTGTCACCAATACCATCTGCCAGAAGTGTCCCCAGACACACAGCAGATGGTATCCGAGCATCTTCAGGCAGGCCTGCGTGCGTAAGCCCCAGGTGCAGCGGATAATCGAAAACCTCAGAGATTCTGCGGTTGGTCTGAATTGTCCTGTTTGCATCGGTGCTTTTAACGCTCAACACAATCCGGTCAAAGCTGCGCTGCTCGAACAGCCTGACATATTTTTTCATTTCGTCCAGCATAAGAGCAGTACGTTTTTCTTGCGGGACAAAATCATTTTTGTAATCTGCAATGCTCGCCTCATTTATGCCGATTCGGATGGCGATATTGTGCATTTTTGCGGCATCTATGATTCGCAGGATGTCGGCTGTTTTTTTAATATTGCCCGGATTGAGCCTGATTTTGGCAGCGCCTGCCTCGATAGCCTCGATAGCTCGCTCGGGACTGAAGTGAATATCCGCAATTAGAGGCACATTGACTTTCTGCACGATTTTTGCAAAGGCGGCGGTATCGGCCTTTCGCGGGACAGCGATTCTGACAAGCCTGCAACCGGCTTTAAC
>CAZYWY010000116.1:1593-6484 GCA_964651605.1 uncultured Pirellulales bacterium
GACCTGGCTTGTGCAGAGGTCAATATCTGTGGTCGGCACTTTTGTCATTGACTGGATGACAATCGGGTTGTCGCCGCCCAGCATAACATCCCCGACCGCCACATTTTTTGTTTTTCTACGGTCAATCATAATTGCTATTTTAGCTTGTTTATCAGGGCAAATCAAACTAAACCGGCAGGTGTTTTTAACCGATACCTATACAGGACGGAATAAGAAATAATGGTCTTATAAAATATATAATCATTACTTTATTTGCCCTTATGGCTTGAGCCGAGAGGCTTTTAGTCGGGCGGGAGTTCATTATAGTTTTCGATTCGACCTTAAAAGAATATTTGCATAATATCGACGAGGCATCTTTGCTGACAGCTCAACAGGAGCGCAATCTTGGCAGAATGGTCGTCGAGGAAAATGACCCTGTTGCAAGAGAACAACTCGTAAGAAGCAATCTTCGGCTGGTTGTCAATATCGCCAAAAAGTACGCAGACAGAGGGATGAGCCTCGGTGATTTGATTGAAGAGGGCAACATAGGTCTAATCCGGGCGGTTGATTATTTCGACCCCGAACGCGGCGTGCGATTCAGCACTTATGCAGCCTGGTGGATAAAACAGGGCATCAAGCGTGCGCTTCTGGAGAACGTCCAGCCTGTTCATATCCCAACTTATATGGTCGCTCTGATAAACCAGTGGAGACATACCGCAGCGGAGATTGAAACTACACTCGGCAGGGCGGTATCCGTAGAGGAAATGGCAGATGCTATGTCTTTGCCGCTTCGCAAGGCCAAGGCGGTTTATCAGATAGTCGAGGTTGTCAGCTCCACAGGTGAGAACGGCGGGGCAGAGATGCCGGGCGAGGATAATCTGCTGGAGGCTATTTTGGAAGACCCAAGTAAAGGCAGACCTGAAGACATACTGGTCGATGTCGAGGAAAAAGCCAAAGCAATCAAGCTGCTTAACAAAATCGAGCCGAGGGAGGCCAAAGTGCTGAGGCTGCATTACGGACTTGGCAGCGGAAAGCCGCAAAGTCTCAAGGAAATAGGCAAAGATTTAAATCTTACACGCGAAAGAATTCGTCAAATCCGCCGTGATGCCCTGACCAAACTCTACGAGTATATGAATGAGGATTACAGCACATAACGTTTCAATTGCAGGTGCGGTATAGCGGGCAGAAGAAGCATAATTTCCTCAAATGTCAGTCGCTTGTATCCAGAATACTCATAAATGCTTTTTGCGGGATTTGCACGTTGCCGATGCTCTTCATTCTTTTTTTGCCTTCTTTTTGTTTTTTGAGGACTTTCATTTTTCGAGTGACATCGCCGCCGTAGAGTTTTGCGGTAACATCTTTCCTGAAGGCCTTGATGTTTTCACGGGCAATGATTTTGCCGCCGATAGCAACCTGAAGCGGGATTTCAAACTGATGCCGGGGGATGGCCTGTTTGAGCTTTACGATTAGCTTTCTGCCTCGCTGCTCGGCTTTGTCACGATGTACTATCAAAGACAGTGCATCAACGGCAGTACCATTGACCAGGATGTCGATTTTGACAAGGTTGCTCTGCTCGAAGCTGAGGAACTCATAATCCATAGTGGCATAGCCGTGACTGATGCTCTTGAGCAGGTCGTAAAAGTCATAGACGATTTCTGCGAGAGGGGCCTTGTATTCCAGAATGACGCGTGTCGGGCCGAGATATTCTGTTTTGACCAGCTTGCAGCGGCGTTCTTCTGCCAGCTTCATAATACCGCCGATTGAGTCTGTGCCGGTTATGATTTCCAGGCGGACATAAGGCTCCCTAATCTCTTTAATGTGGCTTGGGTCGGGCAACTGGCTGGGCGAGTCAATCCGGCTGGCCTTACCGTCTCTGGTTACGATTTCGTAACTGACGCTCGGTGCGGTCTGTACCACATCGATGTCATTTTCGCGTTCCAGTCGTTCCTGAATAATTTCCATATGCAGCAGGCCGAGAAATCCGCATCTGAAACCGAAGCCCAGCGCCGGCGAGTTTTGCGGCACGAATGAAAAACTGGCGTCGTTCAGTGCCAGCTTGTCAAAGGCCGAGCGGAGTTTGGGGTAATCCGTGTTGTTGCCCGGATAAAAGTCCGCAAAAACCATCTGCTGAGGCGGGGCATATTTTTTCAGAGCCTGCTCTGCCGGTGCGGCATCGTCCGTGATGGTATCGCCTATTGTAACATCCGCAAGCTGCTTGATATTGCCGATAACATAACCTACCTCGCCTGTGCCAAGCTCGCTGACAGGTGACATTTTCGGAGTGAATTTGCCGATTTCCGTAATGTTGTAGGTTCGGCCTGTACCCAAAAACCGGATTTTCTGCCTGAGTTTAAGACTGCCTGCAAATACGCGCACGTAACATATAACGCCCCTGTAATCGTCGCAGTGGCTGTCAAAAATCATCGCCTGTGTTTTTTCATCGCTGCTGTCCTGCGGCGGCGGCATCCTTGCGCAAACCTCATCCAGAAGCTCCCTGACACCCATACCGGTCTTGGCGCTGATTAGCAGACAGGAACTTTTTTTAATGCCCAGGATACGCTCGATTTCATCACCTACTACATCAGGCTGAGCAGCGGGCAAATCTGCTTTGTTGATGACACCCAGCATCTCGGCACCGCTTTCGACGGCTAAATACGCATTGGCTACTGTCTGGGCTTCGACGCCTTTGGTGGCATCGACAACAAGCAGGGCGCCTTCGCAGGCTGCCAGCGCACGCGAGACCTCGTAGTGGAAATCTACATGGCCGGGCGTATCAATCAGGTTGAGCATATAGTTGTTACCCTGGTATTTGTATTGCATAGTTACTGCGGAGGCTTTGATTGTAATACCGCGTTCACGCTCGAGGTCCATACTGTCCAGAAGCTGCTCCTGAGCTTCGCGTGCGCTGACCGTGCCGGTGATTTCGAGCATACGGTCGGCGAGCGTGCTCTT
Source organism: uncultured Pirellulales bacterium (assembly GCA_964651605.1). Taxonomy (GTDB): domain Bacteria; phylum Planctomycetota; class Phycisphaerae; order Sedimentisphaerales; family Anaerobacaceae; genus JAFGPS01. Next base: position 4,525 of record CAZYWY010000116.1, read on the forward strand.
GCCGTGGTCAATGTGGGCTATAATCGAAAAGTTTCTTATGTATCGAATGTCCATAATTAGTCGATAGTCGTTAGTCGATAGAGGCAAAGTCGCATAATACATAATCAGCGACCGGCAGTGCAATATTTGTCAGAGTTATTCGCCCCTTCTTAATATCTAATAATCCTTGTTCGCAGTGTTTTTTTATAGACCCTGCAAACAGCATCGCCGGGTCGTATCCGGTTAGCTGCCTGAATTTTTGCACATCAATACCATCTGTCATGCGAAGATTCAATACTGCGGTTTCACAAATTCTGTCGAGCCGGCTGGTTTGTACGGATTCATCAACCGGGCTTCGGCCTGCTTCGAGAGCATCTATATAAGAGTCGATATCAGCGATATTGGTTGTTCTGCATGTGCCGCTCGATGATGCAGCGGCTGGGCCTATGCCGATATACGGCTGATTCTGCCAATATAGCAGGTTGTGCCGGCACCGGTAACCGGGTCTGGTAAAATTCGAGATTTCATATTGTTCATAGCCTGCCCCCGTGAGCGTATCAATAGCCTGCTCGTACATCGCCCGGTCGGTGTCTTCATCTATTGCCGAATAGATGCCCTGTTCCACAGCCCTTGCCAGCGGCGTGCCGGCCTCCAGAGTCAGTGCATAAGCAGAAATATGCTCAGGATTAAGAGCTATAGCCCTGTCTAAGCTCTCCTGCCAGGTGTTTTGCGTCTGGTGGCAAATAGCAAAAATCAAGTCCAGTGAGATATTCTCAAATCCTGTGGCTCTGGCCTGATGCACCGCAGTTTCAATAGCCTGGGCGTTATGGCTGCGGCCGAGGCATTGCAATTCCTCAGGAATGAACGATTGAGCCCCGAAGGACAGCCGATTTACGCCCAGCCTGTGCAAACTCTCGAGCATCGCAGGCTGCACCTGGCCCGGATTGCATTCGATTGTGAATTCGCAGATTATCCCTAAGCACCGGTCTTTTATGAACCTGACCAAATCATATAAAAGCAGACCCGGCAGACAGCTTGGCGACCCGCCGCCTATATAGACGGTGAGAACGGAGCTAATATCGGCCAGAGAAAGCTCTTTATGTATTGCCCGCATCAGGCGTTCGGGGTTGTGCTTTTCAATCGGTTCGGAATAAAAGGCACAGTACGAGCATTTGCTCGTGCAGAATGGGATATGTACATACAGCCCCTTGCTGTCCGGTTCATTTTGTAAATTTAGTTTTTTCTCTGCTGCGATTATCTATATACTCCGCGGGTCTAAAATATCCAAGCACCTTCCATCCGCCAGGCAGCAGGGCTGCCGCCAGTGCGATTTTGACAAGGTCGCCGGCAATGAAAGGATACAAACCCATCTTTAGGGCATAAGCCGGGTCTGTCAGATATGCAAACCAGGAATAACCGAAAATATAAATTATAAGATTGCCGATGAGCATCGCCAGGATTGTAGTGTGGATTTTCCTGTCCCATCCTTTTTCTGCCAGCAAGCCCACGATATAAGCGGCAGCAGCGAAACCAACAAGATATCCGCCAGTGAATCCTCTAAGCACTGCTAAACCATGAGTTCCCATCGCAAAGAAAGGTAATCCGGCGGATCCTTCGGCTAAATATGCCAGTATAGTCAGGCTGCCTCTTTTTGCGCCGAACAGCGCAGCGACAATTAGCACGGCGAAAGTCTGCAAAGTGAAAGGCACAGGCCATCCGATTGCGACATGGGCACTGATGCCTATAAAAACAGAGCCGCAAATTATCAACGCCATATCATAGAGCAGCGCCCTGGTTTTTTCACTTGGCCGGTAAATATCGGCCACTGTTGCATAAGTCAGCATTTTTTATTCCTGCATTTAAAACCTATTCAAGATGCTTTTTTCAGTACACAAATTGCCGAAGGAGGGAATCGAACCCTCACCCTGTTGCCAGGACAGGATTTTGAATCCTGCGCGTCTGCCAGTTCCGCCACTTCGGC
>CAZYWY010000117.1:0-6465 GCA_964651605.1 uncultured Pirellulales bacterium
GGTTATAGGGTTTAAGCCTGTCAAGCGGCAAGGTATTAGTGAAAATCTTTCAGCAGAGAATATGGCATTTTAGGAAAAGGTAAAAATGTGCGAAATTTGCACTGTTAAGGTTTCGTTGCCTGTATTGAAGTCGGCCTTTTCTGCGGGTTTCCTGGCCTTGAAAAAGGCTCAAGGCGGGCAATCGAAACTGCCGATGCATATTAATAAGAACAAAATATCAGATAATAAAATGAAAAATCAGACAAGTTAATATAGAAAAAAGCAATGTTTGCTTTGCCCCTGTCAAGCAGTAGGCGAGTATTTCAAACATTAATATTAAATATTAAGGAATATCCTCGACCCTGTCTTGCGGGGGCTTTTTTTTATAAACCACAGACTACAGACTCAAGACCACAGAGACAAGTTTTGAGTTTTTAGTTTTGAGTTTTGATTAACAGTAACAGGATACGATGATGGGCGCCAATTTGAATGTTCTCTTTTCTTTACTGCAGTTTTGCAATTTGAGCATTACCTTTATGCACTCTCTATTGGCTTGCTGGCTGGAAAAATAAAAATCAAAAAGTCACTTAGGATGGGGCTCCGCCCTACTGATTCCACTTTCTGTCATTCCCGCTAAAGGGCGTGTTGCCTAACTGGATTCAGCAGCATTGAGATTGCCACGGCCTGCTTTGCAGGCCTCGCAATGACGGGAAAATCGTGGTTGTGTTATTGCGAGGAGTGCAACGACGAAGCAATCTCTACTTTGTCAACACGCCCGAAAGCGGGAATCCACTTATTAAAATGACCTTTATGGGTTTAAGCCCATTATACTGAACTGCGGGTTTGGTGATTCAATATTCGGAATATGTAAAAAGATTTTATTTTCGCTCATTTACTCTTTTATAAATATCCTCCAACCTGCTACGCTTATTTGGCTCTTTCATAATATCTAATGCCAGTTGAAGATTGCTTTTTTTTGTAGCATCTGTTTCTTTTGCTATTGCTGATTCAAATAAAAATTCGGTTTCGGAAACTCCTTTAATATAAACAATCATTGAGACACATTTCTCACGTAAGGCAGCATCTCCTGATTTTATAAAATCAACTAATGGGTTCACAGATGGTAATCCAATTTGAAACAAAGCTTCCCCAGCAGGACTAAACATACGCAATTCAGAAGATATCTGTCCTTGTCCTGGTTTTGGTACCAACCATGGGATTAAAGCCTGAACAGCTTCCTTTGCTCTAAAAGTTCCCAATAGTGACATTGCTATATTTCGTGAGGTGTTAGATATATAAAATTCTTCGCCTTCTTTAAGCGGACTATTGACAATAGAGAGTAAAAAATTAATTGTATCTTTTCGTTCGCTTAACACCATTTGCTCAGCAGAATGTCTTTCAGTGTCATTGTCTGATTTAATGAGTTCTTTCCATCCGGGTTCTTTTTTAATTTCATTCGAGCGTTCAGAGAAACTGACCGCCGGCAAAAAAGAGCAAATGCAAATAGCAATGATAATTAAAATAGTCATTTTTGTTTTCATTTTAATTTCTCCCGATGTTGATATTTTATACAAGTTACGTTAGCCCTTCAAATCTGATTTTTCCCTTTAACAAACTATGTCCCGCACATTCAAAAGTTTCGCTACATCAAGGTTGCTTATTAGATTATATCCTTGCGGGGAAAGGTGAGCAAGGACATTTTGTCAGAGAGTGTGCGAAAAGCATTTAAGTATCATCTCGACCGGAGTGAGTCCCTTAGGGACGAACGTAGTGGAGACACGAAGCATAGCTTCGAGCCCGCTTCGGAAATCTGGATTCGCAACTATCCAAACCAGATTCATCGACTCGCCTCCCGCAGGGATGGCTTAGCTCGTTACGGCTCGCTCGGAATAACGGCATAACCTTTTCACATACGCTCTTATGGGCGGGCGAAACAATCCTCAATTTTATGGCCGACAAGGGTACAAATTGTTCAGCTTTTGCGATAGGAAACCTGTTTGTTCAGTTTAACAGCATCGGCCTCAACCCGGCAGATTATCCCCAAAACCCCGGAATAACATCTTTTACCATTACAATATCGGACTTATTTATTTTTTCGTTGCCCTAAAATCTATTTGACTTTTATGCTTATTTACTGTATATTAGCTCTATATATATTCACCGTTTATTCTAAGTGGAGGTATAGGTGATGAAAACCTTAGTGTATAGTCTTGTCGTAGCCGTTGTCTTTGTGGCAGGCGGTTGCAGTTCAACTTCGGGAAACAGCAGTTTCAGAATCGGCTATGATTTCACTACCCTCGAAAAAGTCGCCATAGTAAGTATATCAGGCGATGTGCAGGGCGAGACTGCAAAAGACCAAATCGCAGAGCTTTTCGCTATCGAATTTATTCAAAAAGGTTATGCTTTAATCGGACTGGCTCAGACAAAAGCGCTTTTGGGTCAGATGGCTGATGCTCCGTTTCCGTTATCTGAGGGAGCTTTAACTGCCGCAAGAGCAACAGTTGTCGGCAAAGCACTGAATGTACCGGCTGTGCTTGTTGTGAATATCCCCAATTTTAATCAAGAAATCACGATGACGGCAGAGCTTATCAATGTTCAGGACGGCAGTACCCTTTGGATGGGCAGCGGTTCCAGCAAAAGCAGTCGCAGCGTGCCGGAAACAATCATCGGGACTTTCACAGGCGGACCGAAAGCCGAATCGGAAGCAGCGACTGTTGAAGCTAAGGCAATGACATCTCGTGAAGTTGCCAAAATACAAAAGGTTATAACCAGGATTTGCAGCAGTCTGCCGTCTAAAAATCCGGCAGTCCGCTCCAGGCCGGCCCGCACAGACCCAGGCAGCTGGTAATCTTTTCTTCGGGTCACTATACCGACACAAAATAATAAGAGCCTATACCAACCAGATATAGACCACAGGTTGCCTGAAAGCAGTTTTTAAGGTCTTATCAGTCCATTTTTTTTCATAAAACATAAAAAATATTGTTTGCCAGTTGTGACGGAACAGCTTAAAATAAAGCTGCTTGTTGGGGACATTTAAAATTTGTTCATTTTAAAGGAGTCAAGACGATGGCCAAAAAAAAACTCGTCAAAGGTGCGTGGACCAAGGAAGACCTTCAACTTCTCAAAAAGCAGTTCTCGAATAAGCCGACAGCGGCGATAGCAGCAGCCCTTGGCCGGCCAAACGATGCCGTGAAGAAAAAAGCATCTCGAATGGGACTTCGCAAGGCAAAAAAATATATGAAAACCCTCGGCAGGGGTAAATAGCAGGGACTTTCCCTGTAACGTCACTTCATCAGCGTTATGGCCTGTGTTTAGCCAGATTAGGTTTGTTTTGTGGCACGGCCATCCTGGCCGTGCAAACACGGGCTTCCAGCCCGTGCCACAGCACAAGAACCGGCTGAAAGATTGTCGTTATTGTTCTTTGGTCTTGACAATTACGCCAGAAACGGTTATTTTTCTGCGCAAATTAAGAGATATGGTGGATTTTGCATCCCATCATTTCCAGAAGGATGTTTCTTGTGTTGATTTTTAAAAAATATTGGAACAGGAGGTTAATTTGAGAGTTCTTTCGGGCATACAGCCGTCCGGCAGGCTTCATATAGGCAATTTCTTCGGGGCAATCAGACAGCATTTGGAGCTGCAGGCCGGCCATAACTGCTTCTACTTTATTGCCGATTATCACGCCCTGACAAGTAATCCAAAGCCGGCTGACATCGCCGACTACACGCTCAGCGTCGCTATGGATTACATCGCACTGGGCCTGGATACGAAAAAGACCGTCTTCTGGCGTCAGTCGGATGTGCCGGAAGTGACGGAGCTGACCTGGCTGCTTTCCTGCATTACGCCGAAGGCTCTGCTTGAGCGATGCACCAGCTATAAAGACAAAGTAGCCCAGGGTTTTAGTCCCAATAACGGGCTTTTCGCATATCCGGTTCTGCAGGCTGCGGATATTCTAATATACAACAGCGACCTTGTGCCGGTCGGTGCCGACCAGAAACAGCATATCGAAATTACTCGCGATATAGCCGGATTTTTCAACAATGCTTATGGCGAAACCTTCACATTGCCGAAGGATTATATTATAGAGTCGGTTGCCGTTGTACCCGGCATTGACGGCAGGAAGATGAGCAAAAGCTACGGCAATACCAAAGAAATAATCGAGCCGGAATCAAGCGTAAAAAAGAAGGTTATGAAAATTGTAACCGATTCGACGCCTGTGGAATCACCCAAAGACCCAGAAAAATGCAATGTTTTTGCACTGTTGAAGCTCGTCGCATCGCCACAGGAACTGGCCGAGTGGGACAGCAGATATCGAAAGGGCGGGATGGGTTACGGCGAAGCAAAAAAACGGCTTGCCGAGTTGCTGATTGAGTATTTCAAGCCATACCGGCAGAAGCGGGCAGAGCTTGAAAATAATATTGGTTATCTTAAAGAAATCCTGCACGACGGCGCCCGCAGGGCCAGGGTCGTTGCTGCTGAGACACTTGCCAGGGCCAGAAAGGCCGTTGGGCTGGAGGTTTAACTATGCCGGACAGACTTGTTACGGTAGCAGAATTTTCAAACTATATCGAGGCTGAACTGGCCAGACAATTGCTCGCGGACTATGATATTGAATCGGTTGTAGTCGGTGATAACGCCTCGATTTTAATAAGCTCGCCGGCCATAGAACTGCCTCAGTTGCAGGTTTTTGAAAGCCAGTCCATTCTTGCCAAAGATATTCTGAACTCTCGAAATCAAAATCAAAATCAAGATTTACCGAGGCTATAAATTGGCGGATTATCGTGTCAATCTCGATATATTCACGGGTCCTCTGGACCTGCTGCTGTACCTGGTGCGGAAGGAAGAGGTCGATATCTACGATATTCCTCTTGCTAAAATTATCGACCAGTATTTTAACTATATCGAGATGCTCAAGAGTCTCGATGTCGATTTGGCAGGCGATTTCCTCGTAATGGCGGCAACCCTTATCCAAATCAAATCAGCGATGCTTCTGCCGAAGACCGACGCCGGCCAGCTTCAAAATGACGACATAACCGACCCGCGGACTGAGCTGATTCGGCAGCTTCTCGAATATAAGCGGTTCAAGGATGCCGCAAACAGGCTTGACGCTGCAGCCGACGAGCATAGTGAAAGATTCCCCCGTCCGGCGACCTTAATCGAAAACCTCATGGCGTTATCGAACGAACAAGGCCTGGGACCCAACGGCGAGCCTGAGATTGACATCGAGCGGGTGAGCGTATGGGACCTGCTGGAGGCCTTCGATACGATTTGCAAGGCCATCGGCAATACCAACTACACCGGCCATATTAAAGATGACACGCCGATAGATGTCTATCAGATTGAGATTTTGCACCGCCTGCAAGCCGAAGGCCCGATGTCCTTCGAGCGGATTTTCGAGGTCGTTACTGAGCGTGTGGTAATGGTTGGGTTGTTCCTGGCATTGCTGGAGCTTATTCGCGAAAAGCTGGTCTGGGCGGAACAGCCTGTCCCATCCACCATTTATATCCGAGCCTTGACCGAAGAATCCCCCGAGCAGGCCGTCCGCAATGCCATTATAAATCTTGAATCAGCAGAACAGCAGCAGGATGTCCCGTCCGAGCAGAAACAACCGCCTATTCCGATTGCGGAAATCCCCGCAGAGGACTACAGCCGAACAGAGGCCGAGACACGAAACCAGGCCGATTCAGCGGAAGACGACCTTGAGGAACAGCACATAGATATAGTTGAAGAAGTATCCCACCAGAAGCCTGTATAAAGTATTGCTTATAGTATAAATAAGCCAAACACACTTGACAGCCGGTTTTGTATATGCGATAAGACCTGTTTTTCAGGTATATTTATAAAGCAGACGAAAATGTCACATAAAATCATATCCAAAAGGCAGCTTTCAGCAGACGTCTTCACCGCTGAAATCGAGGCGCCTTTGGTAGCGCGGGCAAGACAACCCGGCCAGTTCGTAATCATCAGCCTGAACAATCAGTACGCTGAGCGGATTCCGCTTACAATCGCCGATGCCGACCCAGAGGCCGGGACAATCCGCCTGATTTGGCAGCGCGTCGGCAAAACAACCGCAGAATTATCTGAACTGAAAGTCGGTGATATAATCGCCAATGTCGCCGGGCCGCTCGGCCGACCGACACATATAGAAAAATTCGGTATCGTTGTGTGCGTCGGCGGCGGGATTGGAAATGCACCGCTGCTGCCCATTGCAAAAGCCCTCAAAGCCAAAGGCAACACCATCATCAGCATCCTCGGAGCCAGAACGAAGGAACTGCTCATTCTTGAAGAGGACTTTACCCGCATAAGTGACGAGTTAATTATAACCACCGATGACGGCTCGTATGGCCGAAAGGCGCTTGTTACCGAACCTTTGAAAGAACTCTGCCGGCGCAGCCCGAAGCCCAACCAGGCGTTTGTAATCGGGCCGGCGATTATGATGAAGTTCTGCTGCGAAGTTACAAAACAATTCGATGTCCCCACCCAGGT
>CAZYWY010000118.1:0-6460 GCA_964651605.1 uncultured Pirellulales bacterium
ACGAAAAATAATGCTGCATCTTTTAATTTCGGAATAAACTGGAACAACTATTCCGCAAAATATCTGGATGAAATGGGGCTTGACAATGCGATTGGCTCTTTAAAGGAATTAGTTGGCCCGGATGTAATACAGGGAAAAAGTGTTTTGGATATAGGCTGCGGCAGCGGGATATTTGCGATTGCCGCATCGAAGCTGGGAGCACAAAAGGTCGTTGGAATCGATATATCGCAGGAGAGCGTAAAAACATCGCTCAGTAATAAGCAGAGATTCCTGCCTGGCGGCAATATTGAATTTCTGCACAAATCAGTATTCGATGAGAATTTTAAGCAATTGGGTACTTGCGATATAGTCTATTCCTGGGGAGTTTTACATCATACAGGAGATATGTGGAAAGCTATTGAGATTTCATCAAAAATGGTTGCCGCCAAAGGTTTGTTTGTAATTGCAATTTATAACAGGCACTGGTCTTGCCCTTTGTGGGCAAAGATAAAGCATTTGTATAATATTTCTCCTGCATTTGTCAGAAGGTTTATGGTTTATTTTTTCGCAATAATTATAGCTATTGCGAAATTTCTGGTAACTGGTAAAAATCCGTTTAAGCGAAAAAGAAGAGGTATGAGTTTTTACTACGATGTAATTGACTGGCTCGGCGGTTATCCTTATCAATACGCAAACAAAACAGAGATAAAAAATTTTGTAGAAGCGAAAGGATTCAAACTCATAAAAACCACCTCGCCTTCTGCCCCGACAGGTTGTAATGAATATGTATTTCAAAATCAATAGCAGATTCGGTTCATGAAATAGACGAATAATGGCGGATGTGGTTCTCAAATGTCAGAGTAAAAGCGAAAATGAAAAATAATTCAACCACAAAATCGATTCGCATTTGCTTAGTAATGCCCAAGGCCTATCCTCTGTTTAATCCGCAGGCAAAGGCGGTTTTCGGCGGAGCAGAGGTTGATTTATATCTGCTTGCAACCGAGCTTGCACGGGACACGAATTTCGCCGTAAGCTGTGTTGTCGCTGATTACGGCCAGCCGGCCATCGAAGTGCGGGAAAATGTTACACTTATCAGGAGTCTGAATTTTAAAAAGAATCTGCTCAGCAAAACAGCGTCTCTCTGGCATGCGCTCCGGCAGGCTGATGCGGTAATATATCTTCAGAAAGCGGTCTCGTGGGGGACTTTTTTTGTAGCAATTTTCTGCAGATTACATAAAAGAGCTTTCATATATCGCACCGCAACAGCAGGTGAATGTGACGGAAGCTGGCCCCAAAATTTTCTTGAACGAAAGGCCTTCAGGTTCTCACTGAAGCAGGCGGATGTTGTCCTGACCCAGAACATTGCAGACAGGGACAATCTCCGCTCGACTACAGATATTGTGGCTGTGGCTATTCCCAACGGCCATATCCTTTTGCCGCCCGACCAGCGCCTGCGCGATACCGTGCTTTGGGTCGGTCGCAGCGACAAAATCAAAAGGCCCGAAGTTTTTATCGACCTTGCGGCGGAGAAGCCGGATGAAAAATTTACGATGATTTGCCAGCGAGCCACCGGCGATGATGAATATGACAGGCTGACTGCACGGGCTGCACAGGTTAAAAATCTTGAGTTTATCGAGCGGGTGCCGTTTGATGAAGTCGATAATTTTTTCCAGCGTGCGAGGGTGTTCGTCAACACATCTGATTTTGAAGGATTTCCCAACACTTTTATTCAGGCCTGTAAGTGCGGCACGCCGATTTTGTCACTCAATGTTAATCCGGATGATTTCCTGAATAAATATAAGTGTGGCCTGTGCGCAAAGGGCGATAGGAAAATTTTCAGGAATATGCTTACAGAACTTTTTACTGCCGGTTCCGAAGAGTATGGACACAATGCAAGACTATATGCTGAGCAGAACCACGACATTGCCCGGATTATCAAGCAATATAAAGAGATGTTTTACGACCTGGTTGGATACAAATTACAGGATGCGAATAAATGTGCGGAATAGTAGGTTTTAACTGGGAAGACCAAAAGCAGATAGAACTTCTGGCGTCACTGCTGAACCATCGCGGGCCTGAGCAGGATGGATTTCACGTTGCTGACGGAATTTCAATCGGCCATAAAAGGCTGCGAATCATTGATTTGTCCGAAAAAGGCAGACAGCCTATCTATAACGAGGATAAAACCGTGTGTGTATCCTTCAACGGCGAAATCTTTAATTTCGAGCAGATTAAAAGCGAACTCGAAAAGGCCGGCCACCATTTCAACTCCCACACCGACACCGAAGTGCTGGTACACGGCTATGAACAGTGGGGGACCGGACTTTTACAAAAATTAAACGGCCAATTTGCTTTCTGTATTTTTGATAAGAAAAAAAAACTTTTTTTCCTCGCCCGCGACCGATTTGGGATAAAACCGCTCTACTATTATTGTAAGGACGGGCGCTTTATATTCGGTTCTGAACTAAAGGTATTTCTTAAAAGTGACATCAAAAAGACGATTTCTCAAAAGGCGTTTGATTATTATCTGCTTTTCTGCAATACGCCATCCGGGCAATCCATCATTGAGGACGTACAAAAACTGCTGCCTGCTCACTATCTCATTTACGATTTGACAGAAAAGAAAATCAGGGAAAACGAGCTGTACTGGTCTATTTCGTTCGATGAGCAGTTTGATTACGACGAGGATGAACTGAAAAGCCAGGTCTTGACCCATATCGAACAATCTGTACGAATGCAGCTTATTTCCGACGTCCCGCTGGGGGCGTTTCTTTCGGGCGGCGTTGACAGCTCCATTATTGTTTCGATAATGCGAAAGTATGTCAAAGAGCTGAATACTTTTTCTATTCGCTTTGACCGAACCGCTTATAACGAATCACATTACGCCAAGATTGTCTCCGATAAATTCAACACCATCCATCACGAAATCGAATTCAATGCCGCTAATGTCAGAGATTTGATGGAAGAGATACCATATTACTATGATGAGCCGTTTGGCGACCCGTCGATGGTGCCAACTTCTCTTGTTTGTCAGGTCGCTCGTAAGAATGTTACGGTTTCTCTGTCCGGCACAGGCGGAGATGAGCTTTTCGGCGGCTACCCGCGATATAAAAGGTTCAGTATGGCAAAATATGTCAATCATCTTCCTTCTGTGCCGAAATACATTCTCAGACAGGCGGCGGCTGCGGCTCATTTGTTTTTTAAGATAGAAGGATTTCACAGATGGATGACATTTTTCAGTCCCGCTCAGCCTGACCATATTGTGTATCTTCAGCTTTTCAATTCTATGTTTCCTGGTACTGAACACGGCATAGAGAAACTTGCCCGTTTTGATAACTACAAAAAACATTTCAGGTACGATGACGATGCTTCCAATGCGATGAACTGCGACCTGTATGAATATCTGCCGGACGATTTGCTTGTGAAAGAGGACCGGGCCTCAATGGCAGTAACGCTCGAAGCTCGTGTGCCGCTTCTGGACCACGAGCTTGCTGAGTTTGCCGCCGGTATCCCCTCACATTTCAAAATCAGGCGGGGGGAAACAAAGTATATCCTGAAAAAAACCTACGAAGATATTTTGCCGAGAGAGATTCTCTATCGGCCGAAGCAGGGATTCGGGATGCCGCTGCAGGAATATTTGCGGGACGAGCTGAAAGATTACTGCGAGCATCAGATTTTTGATTTTAATCAGTTCGATTATTATGATAAAAGTGAAATTAAGAAATTGTGGCTGCGACACCAGGGCGGCCGTTTTGATTATTCCAGGCTGTTCTGGAATATTTTGATGTTCAATCTTTGGTTCAAGAAATGGATGATATAGCTATATGGAAAGATTTGCTTTCGGAAAAAATTGGCGTATGTATTCCCGGCAAATCGGGCGCGAAGATTATTTTGCTGCAAAAAAGTCACTTGCCGAGCTTGTGCCAAACCTTAAAAACAAAACTTTCTTGGATATCGGCAGCGGCAGCGGCTTGTTTTCAATTGCAGCCGGCGCACTGGGAGCCAAAAATGTCTTGGGATTTGATTATGATTCGGAGAGTGTAGCCACATCCAAAGCCTTGCTTGAAAAAGTTGCCGAATGGGACAGCGATGTAAAAAAGAAAAATATAAAATTTGAAAAAGGTTCAATTCTTGAGAATATCGAGGCGTATGGCAGATACGATATAGTATATAGTTGGGGTGTCTTGCATCATACCGGAGATATGTATAAAGCATTTGAGAATACGGCAGCTATAGTCAATGAAAAAGGATTGCTTGTTATTGCCATTTACAATCGACACTTAACCTCACCGATATGGAAGATTATTAAATACATATATGTAAAAAGTCCGGCATTACTGCAAAAATTGCTTGTCTTGGTCGTGACAACCGCTAAATTAATAACTTCAATGCTTACAGGACATAATCCTTTGAAAAAATCACGCGGAATGCGATTTTATTCCGATATTGTGGACTGGGTCGGCGGCTATCCATACGAGTATGCCTCGATTCAGGAAATATGTGCGTATTTCGAGTCACGGGGCTTCAAAACAATGAATGTAATTAAGACCACCGGTTTCACAGGTTGTAATCAGTTCGTATTTGAAAGAGTTGCCTGATGAAAGTGTGTTTTATATCTTTAAGCGCATATCCTTTCTTCAACACGCAAATTGAAGCTGCGTTTGGCGGAGCTGAGCGAGACTTGTATTTGCTTGCCACTGAATTAGCCAAAGACAAGGAATATGAAGTAAGTTTCGTTTTGGGTGATTATGGGCAGGAAAAAGTTGAATTCAGAGAAAATGTCAGACTTATTAAGAGCGCTCAGATAACAAGAAATTTGTTTATGCAGGCGCCTCAAATATGGCGAGCTTTACATTTGGCCGATGCTGATATTTACATGAGCAAAGCTTGTTCGCTGGGAACTGTGCTTAATGCTATTTTTTGTAAATATTACAGGCGAAAATTTGTGTATCGTACAGCCAGCACGATGGATGCGGATAACACTTATCTGCGGGATAATCCATTGCGAGGTCGTGCTTTTTACTGGTCGCTCCGCAAAGCCAATGCGGTAATAGCTCAAAATGAGAGTGATAAGGAAAATCTGCTAAAGAACGTTGGAGTAGAATCTATTGTTATTCGCAATGGCGACAAACTTCAACAATTAAGAAATGCTCATCGCAATACCATCTTATGGGTTGGAAGAAGTGCGCATGTAAAAAGGCCTGATCTGTTCTTACGGATTGCAGAGGAACGTCCCGACCTGTGTTTTAAAATGGTTTGCCAGCAATCCAGTGATAACACTGATTATGGTCGACTTATCGCAAAGGCAAAAACGATTACAAACCTCGAATTTGTGCCATATGTACCTTTCAATCAGATTGAGAAATATTTTCTTAACGCTAAAATACTGGTAAATACGAGCGATTTTGAGGGTTTTCCCAACACGTTCATTCAGGCCTGTAAGTGCGGCACACCGATTTTATCGCTCAATGTTAATCCTGATGATTTCCTGAATAAATATAAATGCGGCCTGTGTGCAAAGGGCGATTTGCAAAGTTTTAAAAAGATGCTGGCTGAGTTGCTCAAGCCGGAAATTGGAAAGCTTTGCGGGGACAACGGCAGCAGATATGCCTTTGAAAATCACAATATCACGAAAATTATCGAGCAGTACAAGGGACTTTTTCTTAATATAAATACGATTTAAAAAATAGCTCAGAAAGGCAAACTATAAATTATGGAAAGATTTGCATTTGGAGAAAACTGGCGGAAATATTCCGAACGGTTACAGGCTCAGGATTACTTTACTGCTAAGGATTCCCTTAAGGAGCTGTTGCCGAATATACAGGGTAAAACATTTCTGGATGTCGGCTGTGGCAGCGGCTTGTTCAGTGCTGCAGCAGCTGCTCTTGGGGCTTGTTGTGTTTTTGGTTTCGATTATGACCCCGAAAGCATAGCAACTTCAAGGGCGGTGCTGGAAAAAGCAGCCACTTGGGATAAGGATATCAACAAAGACATTGTGACATTTGAACGAGGTTCAATACTCGATAATAACATGGAGACGTTTGGTACCTATGATATTGTATATAGCTGGGGGGTGCTGCATCATACGGGAGATATGTATAAAGCTTTTTCCGTAGTCTCAAAACTGGTTAAAAAGGATGGTATATTGGTCATCGCAATTTATAATAAATATTTCACATCGCCGCTTTGGAAAGTGGTAAAATATGTGTATGTAAAAAGTCCGATGTATATCAAGAAAATTCTCATTGGGTTTGCTTTGGTACGCTATGCTGTCGTGGCTCTGATACTCACGGGTAAAATTCCATTTCGTGGTGTACGCGGGATGCGGTTTTACACGGATGTTGTGGACTGGATTGGTGGATACCCCTACGAGTATGCCTCGAGAAAAGAAGTTGTGGATTTTTTTGAGAAGAAAGGATTTAAGCTTAAAACCTTAATTAAAGCCAAAGGCGGAACAGGATGCAACCAGTTCGTCTTTGAC
>CAZYWY010000119.1:0-6457 GCA_964651605.1 uncultured Pirellulales bacterium
TTTTGCCGATTACATTGCTTATAGGTCTTTCAGAATCGATTGCACTACGCGGGATTGATGAAGACCACCAGGGCCTGTATGCATCCTGTGTTGTTTCGGTGGAGGTGCTGCTGGTCTCACTGTCCATCGAATATTGGCTTAGCCCGGTATCGGAGCGAAGAATTTCAACCGAAGCTCCCGGTTCACTAAAAGTCGCATTCAGAAGCTCGCAAAGCCTTTCCGGGTCAGCGAATTTTAACGGTACAACTGTTGGTACTTCCGCCATTTCTTCGCTGTCAATTTCTTTTATAAGCTCAGCGACAACATCATAAGCCTCCGGAATTTTGCTTATTACAATTATTTTCTTTGTCCCGGGTATATATTCGAAGGTTAATTGTCCATAAAGAGGCCCAACGATTTTTTTCCTAGCCTCCGCGTCACCATATATGTATCGCAAATATGACATATCGTCTTCGGCATCCTCACTGAATAAATTAGTGAGCAATTGGGACATTTTAATCGGGTCAACATTTCTAAGAGTATAAAATCTGGGCTTGAGAGAGTTTATATCGAGGGGTACATCCCATTCCTCGATTTGTTTTTCGATTTTTTTCATATTCTCGGGAGAAGCAATAACAGTTATCTCCCTGAGAGATGTATCAGCTATTACTCTTACTGATTCCTTGTTTACATTAGATGTAAAGCTCTGATCGTATGAGTAATTATAGTTGTAATTATAAGTGCGCGTATAGCTGTTTCCGTAGTCCGGACTGTAAAGCATATCTAATTTATTCTTTATCATCTCCGGGTCGGCGTGTTTTAAAGGAAAATGTTTTGTTTCCAGTATTCCCGGAGGAATATCGACTTCGAAAATAAGGTTCTTTATCATTTCCCGCATCTCCTGGTTACCGACAATCATAATCTGGTTTGACCGCACAAGAGGCTGGATAAAAATTCTTTTTTGGACTCCCTGACCCGGCATTTGCGTCAGCATTGCGTTGATTCGCTGAGTGACTTCAGAAACATCCACATATTTAGGCATAACAATATCATATTCTCCCTCAATATTCTCTTTCTGGTCAAGTCTTTCAATCCATTCTGTAATTTGTTTCATTGCCTCAGCCGGGGCACGTGCAATGATTTGCTTGCGTTCCTTATACGGAATAAGCACGACGGGGATTCTGCTGCCCCCTACCATTGAGCTTGACGTTGAAGGCATAAAGCTGCCGGAAGGTGAACTGCTGCCGGAACTACTTATTCTATAGCTCGAACCGGATAGAATAATGCTGGTACTTCCGGAGCTGCTTCTTGAGCCGGATGTATCCTGACTCAACAACATTGTTATCAACTGCACAATTTCCGCAGGGTCTCCATACTTAAGCTCAAATATCTGTGGAACAGCCTGCTCGGTTCCAGGTATATCAAATGTTTGAATTATCTCTTCAGCACGAATCAGGTTTTCAACCGTATCCATAATCAACAGTTTTTTCGTGCTTTCTTCAGCATTTATATAAGCTGTACGGTTCAAAATTGGTTTGATGATTTGAAGCATTAATGTCGGGCTGTAATTTTCCAGCTTGAAAAACCTTTGAGCAACCAGGTTTTTATTCTCAATACTTGCAAGCGGAGTATCTGCATCTATTATGGTTGTCGGGGTGTCGAGCTTGGAAATCCACTTGCGAATCAGCTCCATGTCTTTTTCAGTGGCTCTTGCAATAATCAAACTGTCTCTTGGTTCAGCGATAAACGTGGGTGGTGTCTTGCTTTTTCCTATAGTGACTAAAGTTGCCGAACCGGTACCTTTTTTGCTTGTAGAAGGGCGGGTTGGCTCCGGATTGTTCTCCTCGCTATCACTCTTGGTTGTTCCATCAGAACTGTTTTCGGTTATAAGTGCCTTAAGCAGTTTGATTACATCTGCAGGATTCCTGTAGCGGATTTCAAAAATATCTTCGACCATTGGTTCCGCCGCGGCTGTATCAAATTGCTGGATGACCGATTCAACTCTCATCAGGGTGCGGACGGTATCAATTACCCCCAGAATACGCGCATCATCATCTGCATTGATATTTCCATACTCGCCGAGCATTGGGATAATAATTGGCCCCATTTGTGAAGGTGTGTAGTTTTTCAATGTAAAGAATTTCTGTACAATCTCCTCTTTGTTTTGAATAGCCGCAAGGGGTGTATTTGCATCTATTATGGGGACCATGCTGAGTTTTGCTGCGTCTGTTATCTGTTTGATTGAAATTGTATCTTTATCAATTTGCTCAACGATATAACCCTGTATTTTCAGCGCACTGTATATAAGCTGAAGAGCTTTGCTTCTTGGGAGTGTTTTAGGCGCAAAAGCAGTTATTTTTGCGCTCATTGCCTCCTTGGCAGGAATAATATTCTTGCCGGTCCATTCCATAAGTTTCGTCATGATGTTTTTCATATCCATATTATTAATCTGCACAGGCACCATAGGGTCATTTGGGTCACCGGTTTCTTCAGGTTTTGTTTGGTCTGGTTTGTCCGGTCGAGGTGAACTCGTTGAAGCAGTGCTTTTAGCCGGCGCATTGGGTTCGACAGATACTTTGGGAGCATTAGCTTCACTAATTATTCTGGAAGTATTGACGTCGGTAACTTTATTAGGTTCATTCCTGCTTCCTTGACTTGAGGGTGTATTTGGTGCAACAGATGTCTGATGTCCTGCTTGTTTCGGCGATTCATTTTTCGGCTTTGTCTGGGAAGACAAGAAATAGACTTCAGTAATAAGAAGAATTACTGCTGCACCGACTATTATTGATATTATTTTGTTTGATTTTTTCATTTCATTTGCCTCGTTTTTCAATTATTTTCCTGTGATTCTTCATTATTAGTTCCGATATTTACAATATCAGTTTCCTGATACTCATCGCCTTAATTGCTTATTCCATTCATCGACCTTGCTTTTTGCATTGCATCCATCAATTGTTTTTGTATCTGTTCTGGAGGTTGTTCCTGCGAAGGTGGTGCAATCATAACCGGGCCAGAAGTTGGCATACTTTCTGGTCCGGGTGGAGGTTGTCGCTGCGAAGATGGTGATGGTGTGGTCGTACCTCTGCTCAGGCCGCCAGGTTGGGGGCTTCCTGTTCTGGATGGAGCTCTTTCGCTGGGTCCTGCTGAAGCCATTGCAGCATCCATAGGCCGGTACACGGTTGTCTTTCCATCCCATTCTATTGTGACCTGTGTAGGTTCGATAGTTACAATTTTCGCGTCCTGAACCATTTCGCCTTCCTTGTACCATTTGTTGTTTATAAATACTTCATTATCCAGAATACATCGTACTTCGGTTATAGGATTTTTTTTCTCCTGGGGCGGCGCAAAAAGATTGTTCTTTTTTAAGTTGTTTGCATCTTCTTTGGTTTTTTTAAGATATTTATTCAGGTCGTCGGGCTTTGTGCTGTCCCTGGCTTTAATTGTCTGGACTATATCCTGGGCTCTGGCCGAAAGCTTGAAGTAAGATATAATTTGCATAAATATCAGGACTGCAAATAGTACTGATATGCCGGACAGCGCAATTGAGATTAATTCCTTCTTTTCTTTTATATATTCGAGTTTCATAATAAACCTCTACTACTTTTTAACAGGAGTTGATACTGTTATATCGAAATCAATCTGCTGCTTATTTTTCATATCTCGCTTTACCGTTAGTTCCTCTATGCTTATCAGATAGGGATTTTCTTTAAGATTGACAAACAGGTCGAATAACTGAGTAACATTGCATTTACCGCTGGTCTTCAAACGTATTACTTTGTGGTCGGTTAGTAGCGTGCTCTTGCCTACTATTTCCTGCCAGGGCTGGCTGTTTATGTTAGCTTTCTTGAATTGTGTGTTAAGCGAGTCCTGGAATAAAAACTTCTGTTTTTCTTTTTCCTCAGGCATTTCAAATATAGGAACAGTATTCATAAGCCCGGCGTATTTGGCCTCTGTCATATCGATAGCGGCTAATGTGGCTAATCTATTATTCATTGCATCAAATGATTCTTTTACCTTTGTCCAGCGTTCCTTAAAGTCTAAAAGAAATAAAAGAACAATTATAGCGGCAATTCCTACTGCACCGAGCTTTAATACATGCACATCTTTGGGATTTAATTTTTCTAACATAGTTTTAATCTCTATTTACTTGTGCTGCCTGTAAAATTTTTATAATGAAAAGTTATGGTAAATGTAAATCCTTTGTTTCCGGAGTTTCCGGGGCTGCCCTGATTCCTGCTACCGGTGGATCCCATGTTGGGTTTTGCTGTTAAATGAACATCTTTAATATCTTTGTTGCTCAGTAAACTTTCCTCGAAGTTTTCTAACTGTTCTTTGTTTTGTACCTGACCTGTTATGGTCACAACCTGTCCTTTTTTGAAGTGGAAACTCTCAAGCTGTATCCCACTTTGTCCTGAGGATGCTGGTTGTGGACTCGGCCCTTGAGCAGTTGAGTTTTTTTGGCTACTCTGGGAGTTTTGGCCGCTTCGGGTAATTTCGGTTAAAAGCGATAGTAAATCCACTCTCTGGTTCGCAATTTCCTGGAGAAGCTTTTGTTTTTCAATAATATTCGTCTCAGAACCTAAGTTACTAAGTTTCTCGTTAATTACTCTGGAACTGCCAACAAGTACGGCATAAGAAACCATGACGAACAACAGCACCATTACTGCTGCAAGGGTGCCGGTAATTGTGAGGTTATAGAACCAATGTTTTTTTACTTCCTCGCCGAAAGGCTTTAATAAATATGTAAAAAGATTAAGCTCGTTGTTTTTACCATCCAGAGCCATCAGGGCAAGTCCAATCGGCGTACGGTATTCGAATATTTCCTTCAATTCTAATTTATTGTCTGATTCAAGTTTTTTTATTGAAGGTATTGCCGAACGGGCATTCATACCCGCCAACTTCAGAGAGGCAGCCAGAGTTTCATATATTTTGCTGCCGTCCGAAAGGACAATAACCGGTACCTCGACCTGCTTCTCCATGCTGAATAAATCCACTACGCTTCTTGCGTCTCGAGCTAATCTTTCTATTGTTTCGGCTTCTTGAGATTCGTTCTCTCCGAAGTCAACAGTCCCCATATCCAGAGTGACTGCGTCGCATAATAATCCGTTTATGGCAAGGCAAATTTGAGTATTGTGGGTTCCGGCATTTACAATTACGGCATTTTGCTCCCGCCCGGAAAACAATTCTTTCCATACCTTTACTACTGCCTCACTGTCAAGGATAGCTCTTGCCGGATGCAGAATTCTGACTTTGTCGATAAATTCCTGTACCGGCTGTTTTCTCGCTGCGGCAATAGTAATAGCCATCTGTTTTGGAGCCAGCCTGCTGGTCCGCCATGCCAGTTCCGTCTGGTCTGCTGGCAATGGAAACCGGCTCTCAGCCTGCAAATGTACTATGGTTGATACTTCCTTTTCTTCGATTGCTGGGATATTTACTCGATAAAAAGCCGTCCCTGTAGAATCGTAACCCACTACCACATTTTTATTGTGTTTAATCCATTCCTGTGGAGTTGCTTTTATGGGTAAGCCGCACCCTTCAGCAAAAGCCTGCCAGTCCAGATTATTTTCTATGCTGCTTTTAGCCCATAGAATTTTGAAAGCTCCGTTTTGTTTGAAAAGCTCTACTGCCTTGAGTTTGTTGTCGGTTTTCAGTATCGCGATAACAGACTGCAGGATTTCTGTTGAATTGTTATTCATTAATAACTTGCTCCCTGATACCAATTAAGGACACCTCTAAAAATACACTCGGTCATTGCAAGCGCAGCGAAGCAATCTCGATTGCCGTGCAAAAATGAAGAAAGTCCACATTCTATAAAAGTGGATTAGTTTCTTTATCCATTTCATTATAACACAATTGTCCGTCAGGTCAAACTTCTGACCAGTAAGAATTCGCGAATTGTCTTGAATAGACCATTCCCGGGGAAATATCCATAAGACAGAATTTCATAATAGCCGCATTAAACACCTGCTTCGCTTGGCATTTCATCAGTGTTGCGGCAATCAATTTAAGGCAGTCTGTATCCTCATTTGATATTTCCCATTTAAATTGAGAAAAAACATAATTTCCTTTAATCTAACTATTGCTATTCATCTCTTATCATATATAGACGTTAAAAATGTCAATTCGTTACATTAATTTCCAAAAAAACAGAAAAAATATTTATTTTTACGATTTTTTTACGTTTTTTATGCTCCTCCTTCCTTCCGAACCCCTGTTTTTGAATAGACCGAGACCGCCCGATTCTTTATAAAGCCAATTTTTTCAACAATTCTCATCATTAACCATATCCAATCAATATCGGTTTCAAGCGTTTGATTCCTTCGAGAATTTCGCAGAAGAAAGCCCTCGACACCGCTACTTCTGCCATGTGGAATATCATGTATTTCGAATACCTTACAACTTTTGCTCCTATCTTATCAGCTTCTCTTTGAGTGTCCTTAATCGCAGCAGGCTGTACTACCAGGCGAAGTCTGATGAC
>CAZYWY010000120.1:0-6434 GCA_964651605.1 uncultured Pirellulales bacterium
ATTGATTTTTTTTTTTACCTGCTCAATAGTGTCGTCTGATTGTTCGACCAGCAGAATCGCGGTAGCATCTGCAGGCAGGACATCTCTATATTGTGGCAAGTCATGACGAACTACGTCCATCAGGATATTGTCCATCAGCTCACAGCAGGAAACCCCGGAATCTATTATGGCAGGGAGCGACTGAGCCATTTTTTCGATAGAGTCGAATTCGAACTGCAACAGCGCTTTTTCCGGCGGTGCAGGTACAGTCCGCAGTTTAAGAAAGTTAAATACCGCCAGAGTTCCCTCTGAACCAGACAAGAGTTTTGCCAAATCGATTTTGCCTTGGTGACATATTCCGGCTATCGAATATCCGCATCTGTTGCGAACAGCTTTAGGCTGGGCGCTGCTGATAAGCTGTTGTTTGTCGCCGAGCAGCTTCAGGCATTGCCGGGCGATTTCAGTGTTTCTTGCATCGGACGCTGCAAGAGGTTCGAAGTTATTTGTAAATTCGACTATACTGCCGTCGGCCAGAACAGCTTCGATTTTTTCTATGTAATCGCCGAAGTGACCGTATTGAAGTGAGTGTGCGCCTGTTGCATTATTAGACAGGCTTGCTCCGGCGGTTGCCCTGTTGGAGCTGGACGGGTCTGGTCCGATTTTCCTGCCAAACTTAGCGAGATATTTGTTCAAATCATCAAGCGCTACACCTGGTTCGCAGAAAACCGTCCTGCCTTCATCGTCAGTTGCAGGCTGCCTGTTGAAGTATTGTGTCATATCAAGGAGGATTCCGTGACATAGCGATTCGCCCGCAAGTCCCGTGCCTGCGCCGCGGGCGGCCAGCGGTATTTTGTTTTCGCCTGCATATTTCACAACGGCGGCAATATCGGCTGCGTCGCGAGGTGCGACCACACACACAGGCACAATTCGATAAATACTCGCATCGGTGCTGAAGGCGACTCTGTGAAGAATGTCACCGAAGACATCTCCGCTAACAATGTCGGCTAAATCTGCAGCGATTTTTGAGGAGGATTTGGACATAAAATTTACTATTGGAAATCGCCTGGCAAAAACTGTGCCTGTGAGACAGCGCTATTCATTCGCAGAACAGCCAGGTCATTGTCGTCTGCCTGCCCGTTGATAAACTGCTGGACAGCCGGATGCGGATGTTTTTGAATGTGTTCGACATTTCCATCAGCGATGACCTTGCCGTTATGCAGCATAATAATCCGGTCTGCAACTTTGTATGCGCTGTCCATATTGTGTGTCACGACCACGCTGGTAATGCCCAGCTCTCTTTTGAGTTTAAGGATTAGCTCGTTTATGACGTCCGAGCGAATAGGGTCAAGGCCGGTTGTCGGCTCATCGTATAAAATTATTTCCGGGTTCAACGCTATTGCCCGTGCCAGAGCGACGCGTTTTCGTTGCCCGCCGGAAAGGTCGGCAGGGTAATGATTCTGGAAACCGTCCAGTCCCACCATAGCGAGCTTGGACTTGACCAGCTCTTCGGCCTTTTTCCAGTCGGTTATTTTATAATGCTGCTGAAGCGGAAACAGTATGTTGTCACTGACGCTCAGACTGTCAAAAAGGGCACCTGCCTGGAAGAGAAATCCGTAGTTTGTTCGTATGGGGTTTAATTTTTTTTCCGGCAGATTATCGATTCTTGTCTGTTTGTAATAAACCTCGCCGGAGGTTGGCCTTTGCAGCACTATCAGGTGTTTGAGAAAAATAGTTTTGCCGCAGCCGCTGGGGCCTATAACCACAGTCGTCTTTCCGCTTTCTATCGAGAGCGAAATATTATCCAGCACGAGTTTCGGGCCGAATTTCTTGGTAAGTTCCCTGACGGTAAGGATATAATTCGTGTTAGATTGTGATTGTAGGTTGTTTTTCATAGTTTATCGTTAGTTAAATTACTAACCAACCAACGGTTAAATCAGGCTTCTTATAGGCCAGAACGTATTGTAAATCGAATTGAAAATCAAAGCCAGCGCAAAGTCTATCGCCAGTATCGAGATGAAACTGGCCACGAATGCCTCGGTACAAGCCTGCCCGACCCCCTGCGCACCTTCCTTGCAGGTGAAACCCTTATAACAGCTTATAGCCGCAATGGCTACCCCGAAAAAGAAACCTTTGACAATTCCGCAGAATACATCCCATGGTTCTACGCCCATAGCACTGAAGTCCCAGTACGCCCGGCTGTTAATGCCAAGCTGTACGACGCTTACAAAATAACCCCCTATAATACCGAGTAAATCAGCATAAATAATAAGGATTGGCGTAAGCAGCAGGGCGGCCAGAATTCGCGGTGCAACCAGATAACGCACCGGGTCGGTTCCCATACTTCTTACAGCATCTATTTGCTCGGTTACGTTCATCGTACCAAGCTCGGCGGTCAATGCCCCGCCAATGCGTCCCGCCAGCATAACCGCCGCCAAAACAGGCCCAAGTTCCTTGACGACCGAGATGTTGATGAGCACACCGAGATGCTCCTCTAGATTCATACCTGCAAGCTGGTCGTAGGCTTGTACCGCCAGGGTCATTCCGACAAAGGCACCGGTAAGCATAACCACCGGCACGGAGCGCACGCCGATAATGTTCATTTGTGCTGCTATAAGCGGATACGTGCTTCTGTGAAAGAGACTACCCAAAGATATCGCCGCTGCACGCAGACAAAATACTGCACATCGTCCTGTGTTATGCAGACCGGTTATAGTACTGGCTCCGATAATCCCGAACATAGACGCACCCTTTATTAGCCGTTAAAACAATTCAAGATACTAAATCTTAGCGGCTTACCAGTCAATTCTTTAATTATCCCCCGGAAGTATTTTGGTGGGAATTTTGCATAGAACTTTCTTGTGAATATGCAGGCGAAGTTTGTCGATAGTACCGTTAGTTTGCAATCCTTAAGTCGCTGGTCTTTGTTCGTCTGGGATTGAAATATTGACGTCCGGGGTGATTTATAAGGGCCAATATAAAATGGATATTTTGATAAAAGCTATTAAGAAGCTCATAGCGACGGCTGTTTTTGCTGCGGTTATTGCCGCAGTGTTCTGGTTTGTACAGAAAAAACTCGTGGACAATGTTACTCAATGCGCCATTATCTCGATTTTTGTGGCGATTGCGCTGACGTATTTTCAGAGCAAGTTTATTTCTGACATTTTGGAACGTTCGGAGTATATCCAGAAGAAAAAACTTCAGGCCAAGACGTTGCATACGCAGCATCTGCGTCTTGAGGAAAAGGTACAGAAGCTCACACAGGAACTGGAGCAGGCTAATTTGAAGCTGAAGGCAGAAATTGCGGGCCAGCCGACAGACAAGAGGCAGTTGCAGATGCGTCTTAAGCATTTGGCCTGTTTGTATGCTCTTTCCAAAATTGTCAATCGGCAGGAACTACCGCTTGAGAAGATATTCGAGCAGACGGTTCAATTTATTCGTGATGCGTATCGGTATCCCGACAGCGTTCGGGTGAGGCTCGCTTTGAATGGAGTTCGCTATGCAATGGATGATTTTGAAAAAAGCGAATTGAGCCGGCAGGTACAGATAAAGGCTCGCGATGAGAACGTCGGTTCTATAGAAGTGTATCATATCGGAAGCAAAACTGCCGACGGGCAAGAACCTTTTCTGAAAGAGGATGACGATTTGCTCAATGCTGTGGCTGAATGGCTGGGCAGCATAGTAGAGCGCAAAAAAGCAGAGGATAAGGCAGTATTATTCAGGAATCTGATAGAACGTTCCAATGACTGCATCTTTATCCTGGAGCCGAAATGGGGGCGTTTCCTCGATGCCAACAGCAGGGCTGTGAGCAGTCTGGGTTTTTCAACGAAGGAGTTGCTCAGCACAGTTACGTTGCGGAAAGTCGATGAATCAATACCGGACGACCGGCAGTGGAATCAGGTGGTAGCCCAACTGCGGGAAAAGGGCGAAATAGTAAAAGAGGCACAGTACAAGTGCAAAGATGGTGTTAAATTCTTCGTGGAGACAAGTCTGAAGCTGGTTGTTCAGGATAAACAGGAATATATAATAGCGATAGCCAGAGACATCACCGAGCGGAAAGCTGCTGAAGTGAAACTCAAGACCGCACAGGAAAAACTTCTGGCAACAGCCCGTATGGTAGGTATGGCAGAAGTGGCAACCGGTGTGTTGCATAATGTCGGCAATGTGTTAAATAGCGTCAGCGTAACAGCCGAGTCTGTCCAGAAGAGGATTCGCGGTTCAAAAATTTCATACCTTTCTGATGTAGTTAATCTGTTCAGAGAGCATTCGGATAATTTGAGCGGATTTATATCAACTGACCGGCGTGGAACGAAGATTCCTGCTTTTCTGGCTAATTTGTATGTGGAGCTTTTGGAGGAACAGAAAAAAGGTCTGGAGGCTCTTGAGGCTCTGACCAGGCACGTGCAGCATGTTGCCGATATTATTCAGCTCCAGCAGTCTTATAGCAAGCCAAAAGGGCTTATTGAGCCTGTATCCATTGCGGATATTGTCGAGGACGCCTTGAAAATAAATGCCGAGCCACTGACTCGAAATAATGTACAGATACAACGCGAATTTGCGAATTTATCGGTGGTCTTGCTCGACCGGCATAAAGTCCTGCAGATGCTGACGAACCTTATAAGCAATGCGGTCTATGCACTGTCGCAAAATGGTTCCACGGAAAGAATTCTTACTATACGAATAATCGAGCCGGCAGATGGTTTTGTCGGTATAGAAGTTCAGGACAACGGCATTGGTATATCGGCGGAGAATATGCCGCGAGTATTCGAGCATGGCTTTACAACCAAACAGAAAGGCCACGGCTTCGGGCTTCACAGCACCGCATTGTCGGCGAACGAGATTGGCGGTTCGATACAGGCAAAAAGTGACGGGTCGGGACTTGGAGCATTGTTTATAATTAAATTGCCATTTAAGACGCAGGAGGTGACAGTATGAGTGAAACTCAAACACAGATAATACACCGTATTCTGGTAGTCGATGATAATCCGAGTATTCACAAGGATTTTCAGATTATTCTTCTGGAAGAAAGAAGCAATTCCCAGCTCGATGCCCTGCGGGCGGAGGTTTTTGGTGGTAAAGCCGGCGAGGACAAGACAAATGATGTTTATCAGCTTGATTTTGCTTCTCAGGGCGAAGAGGGTTTCGAGAAAGTAAAGCAAGCTCTCGATGCAAATGAACCGTATCAGGTGGCTTTTGTTGATATGCGAATGCCGCCCGGCTGGGACGGCCTGCAAACAATTGAGCAAATCTGGCAGGTGGACCCGCTCCTTCAGATTGTTATCTGCACGGCATATTCGGATTATTCCTGGGAGGAAATAAATAAAAAACTCGGTAAATCCGCAAATCTGCTGATTTTGAAAAAGCCCTTCGATAGTGCGGAAGTTACTCAACTGGCGGCGGCTCTGACTGAAAAGTGGGAGCTGGCAAGAAAAGCAGCTTTGAAGATGGACCAGCTCGAAAAAATGGTGAAAGAAAAAACCCGGGAGCTGACAGAAATAAACAACCGGCTCAAGACCGAGATCGCCGAGAGACAGCAGGCAGAGTTGAAACTGGCAGGGTTGCTTAAAAAGGTGGACAGCGTTAATAAAGAGTTGGAGGATTTCGCATCAATTGTTTCGCACGACCTCAAGGCGCCGCTGCGGGGAATCAAGACCCTGGCGGTCTGGATAATGGATGACTGTGGAGATAAGTTTGACGAGCAGACAAAAGAGCGGATGAACCTGCTTTTGGAGCGAGTTGAGCGGATGTACAGCCTGATTGACGGCGTGCTGCAGTACTCGCGAATAGGCCAGATGGAAGAAAATCCCAGGCCGGTTAATTTGGATGAATTTGTTCTTGAGCTTATCAATATGCTGGCTCCGCCTGAAAATATCAAGATTACCATCGAGAACCAATTGCCTACTGTCTCGTTTCAGGAAACCTGCATGATGCAGCTTTTCCAGAACCTGCTGAGCAACGCCATAAAATATATGGATAAGCCGCAGGGCCAGGTGAAGGTCGGGTGCGCCGAGCAAGATAATTTCTGGAAGTTCAGTATTGCGGATAACGGGCCTGGTATTGCAGAGAAAGATTTTGAAAATATATTCAAGATGTTCAGGTCGCTGCAGGTGAAAGAAGAATTCAGAGGGACAGGCGTAGGACTTACGGTAGCGCAGAAAATCGTGCGTCTTTACGGCGGCAATATCTGGGTGGAATCAATGGTCGGTCAGGGCAGCACTTTTTACTTCACACTGCCCAAATCAGTCTGTGGTTCGCAGACTATGGAAGAAAACAATAATCTCAGTTGTGCCCCCGCAGCTGTCTTGCGACAGCAAGACGCGGGGGTCAGTTTAACCTTTTAAGTTTCGGTGTGCATTATGGGAAACAATACGAAAATAAGGGTGCTTCAAGTTGAGGATGACCAGATAGAACAACAGTTATTGAAGCGGTTTGTAGAAAAAAACGATATTCCATTTGAC
>CAZYWY010000121.1:0-6406 GCA_964651605.1 uncultured Pirellulales bacterium
AACCATACTGGAAAGGATGGCCTGGAACTGGCTTCTTTCTTCGGTTATTGCTTTTATCTTTGCATTAAGCTGATAAGCCATTTCGTTTGAGGCTCTTGCCAGTTCGGCAAACTCAGCCGTAGAAGGTACAGGCAGCCTCAGAGCAAAATCGCCCGATGCGATATTTTTGGCAGCCTCTGTCATTTGTTCTACAGGTCGGCTTATTTTCCTGGATATAACCAGGCTTATCGCTGCCGCACAAACCGCGATAATTACGCCCGCCCCGAATAGTTCTTTACGGATGCTGGTGAGAGCTTCATCCATTTCGACAACAGACACAGCGGTTTGAAGATAAAATTTTTGAAAAGAATGCAACGCATACCAGGAGACTGCAACTACTGAAATAACAATAATCAGCAGGAATGCGAAATAAAGTTGCCACAGCAATTTTTTCTTATACATCGGTTATTCCAGAAAACGATATCCGACACCGCGTACAGTTTCAATGTATTTACTGCAGGGCCCCAGCTTTTTTCTCAGTCCGACTATCTGAACATCAACAGCCCTGTCTGTAACGAGGTAGTCGTCTCCGTGCAGTGCATCAACAATCTGGTATCGCGTAAAAACCAGACCCGGTTTTTTAGCTAATGCGTAGAGAATATTGAATTCGGTAAAAGTTAAATCCACCGGCTTGTTCTTAATCAACACCTGTCGGCGAGCAGGGTCTATTATCAATTCGTGAATTTTCACTGGTGTGTTTTCCAACTCGCCGGCGACTGCCCTGTGAAGAACCCGCCTGACTCTGGCTACAAGAACTTTCGGGCTGAACGGCTTGATTATATAATCTTCAGCCCCCAGCTCAAGACCTGTAACGATATCAGCCTCTTCACCCTTTGCGGTCAGCATTATAACAGGAATGCTCTGGGTTTTTGTATTGCTCTTGAGTTTTTTGCAGACCTCCAGGCCGTCAATGCCGGGAAGCATCAAGTCCAGTATGAGCAGGTCAGGCAGCCTGGCGTATGCTTTAGTTAGGGCTTCTTCACCGGTACAGGCCGTCTCCGTCCTGTAACCGTTCTTTTCGAGATTGTACCGAACCAGCTCCAGGACATCCTCCTCATCATCTACGATTAAAATATTTTCTTTTGCCATAACCTTGTTTTTATGCCATTTGTGTTAGCATATCATTGCCCTTTTATTACCCTTTCATTAGTATGTCGTTAATTTATCTTTGAATATATCATTTTCGATTTACATTTTTAAATTTAAAATTTACAATTCCCGTCAGGGATGGCTAAACTCATTAGGCCTTACATTATTTCAGTTAGGAGCTACAAAAAATGACTTTCAGGGAAATATGGGTGCAAACAAGCAAATGGCTCGGTATCAGCAGGTTCCTCAAATCCCGTCGGGGATGGCTAAACTCACCTGCCCGCCCGCAAATAGACGAGAATGGTCTGATATTTCAGGATGACAGTTCAAAGGCTCCTGCACCAGAGGGCGTACAGAAATTGGACGCTGAACGCTGTACGCTGAACGCTGAATCCGCCCTGGCTGCTAATCCTGCCGGCTCGCTGGAGAAGCTGCAGAACAGCTTTGAAAGGCTTCTCGAGCAGCTTGCAGGCATTAACCAGCATTTGAATCAACAGGCCGCTCAGCACGAAGAACTGTTAGGGCGAATTGAGCAACTGCCAAAAATACTCGAGGGCTTCCCCTCCCTGGTCGAAAATCAAAAACAAATCACCGAGCAGCTTTTTGAGCAGCTCAGGGCCTCGACCGTTCGCACGGAACAGTTCGTAGGTACTGTCGAAAAGATTCCTGCCGAGACTGCCAAACAGACCGATACCCTTGCCGGCATCGAGCATCAGCTCGCCGCCGCTGCCGATATTGATGTTCAGATGGCCGAAAGCCTCAACAACTTCAACCAGTCCATCGAGAAGCTGAACCAGAAAACCCTCAGCCAGACCGAAAGTATAGACCAGATGAGCAAGACTTTTGCCACAAGCGACAGGTATCTGAAATACATTATGTCCCAGCAGAACAGGCGTTTTACGTGGATTTTCATTGCTGCCATAGGCGTCTGTGCAGTGGTGATTTTGATTTTGGCCGGGGTGATTATTTACCTCAGATAAAAACAAACTAAGGTACAAATTGTACCACAGTTATTTCATACGATTCATCGCACCCGTTCTTTATTGTTTTTTCAGGGACTTCAGCACTTCCTCATGTGCTTTCAAGGCGAATCCTAAATCATCTAATTTCTTATCCATCCACTTTAATATCGTTAAACTTGAAAAAATTTGTAAGGTTGCAATTAATGAAAAAATAAATATCATTTGCGCAGAGAGTACGTCCCCAACTACCCCTAACTGAGGATCCTGCATTTTTTTAAAAAACACAAAAAACGCTACTAAGCCAACTATAATTATCCCAATTATTTGCACCCCTACCACACCTTTAGTAAAGCCATTCCAAACTTGCATAACTCTTTTCCCCTTAATAAAAATGCATCAAAATTGAAAACTAACGATATTATATCTCAAGAACAACATAAAACAAATTTCGTAGCCCATGCAGTTCCTTTTTACACATCACGCCAAATTCTTGATTGAGATTATATCAGGAAACAGCCATTACGCAAATGGAAATCGAAGGTACTCTGTAGAAAAAACAGGGAACCTGTCATTCCGAGCGAAAGCCCGAAGGGCTGAAGTCGAGGAATCTGGGTAAATAGTGGCTAAACCAGATTTCCGAAGCGGGCTCGAAGCGTGTCTCCACTTCGTTCGCTTCGCTCACTACGGTCGAAATGACGTCTTTTTTACAAAGCAAATCGAAGGCCGAAAAGTCTTTTGTTGACCGAGTTTTTTCGTATTGAATTGCTGTTAAATATTCTGCCTGCAAAATTGATTTCTACTGTTTTTGATTTAATCTGACCGGCCCCAGGTACTTTTCCAGCCAGTTGAGAGTTTCCTGGTTAATCCTTTCTTTCGGGAGATGTCCGCCCTGAATGAGGATATGCTTTTTATCATTGTCGGCGGTTCCGAGCAAATCGAACATAGGTTTTTGTGCCTGCTCAACAGGAAGAGAACTGTCATATTGGCCATTGAGCATCAGCACGGGGATTTTAACGTGCGGTGCGAAATTGATTTGGTCAACTTCGGGACGTGCATTTTCAAAGTAAAATCCTCCACCTACCAGCACACATGCTTTAATTCGGTCTTCTACCGCTGGGAAAATAGCTCCCAGAATCGCTCCCCAGCTATAGCCGAAGTATGCTATTTTGTCAGGCTGAATGTCGTCGCGGCTTTGCAGGTAATCGATTGACCTTCGTAAATCTTTTGCCCAGCAGATGACGTGGTTTTTATAGGATTCGGAGGTATCCGGTCGAGTCGTGGTCAGGCCGGTGCCGCGTTCGTACGTACCTTTATAAATTGGGAAAAGAACCGCCCTGCCGCTTCTGAGAGCAAATTGAAGCGGTGCCGCTGAAGAATATTCGCGGAGAAAAATGGCGGCACTGCCCGGAAAATAGATAACCACCTGATAGGGCGGCGATGAATTTTTAGGCAGATAAAGATGCACAGTCATTCGCTCGTTTCCATACGCTGTATCGAAGCTGACTGCCTCATGAGAACAATATTCCCCGGTATAATCAGCAGCAATTGTAACCGGATTGAGGTTGCTGCGGTCATATTCGTAGAGGGACTCTTTATAAAGTTGAAAATCCTCATCCGAAATTGGTTTTTCATTTGCATAGTTTCTGACCTTTATGGTAATCGGCTCATAAGCCTTGGCGAGGATTTCGCTGCCTGCCGTATTTTTTATGCAACGCAGGCCGTTTGTCAGCGACCTGTCAAACGGATAAAATCTTGTTGCAGAGACAAATTTATATTGCGGGTCGTTCCAGGCTCCCCCCAGGATGTATCTCTTACCTTCTTCTGCTTCATTATAGCACCATTCCTGGTTATTGCCGGCCATATCGTAAGTGCCGTAATCGTCGAAACTATGGTACTTGCCAACCGGAGCGGCACCATTGTCGTTAAAATTACTGAACTGCAGGATAGTTCCGGCATAATTTCCTTCTGTTATGCCTGCGAAAGACCAGTGATATATAGTCGGAAGTTGTTTGCCGACAAATTCCGCATACGCCTCTGCTTCGTACCAGGAAATTCCTCCCACCGGATAATTGTCCTGACCTTTAGGGTAGTTGCCATTTACCCAATTAGCAGGCCCCGGCCGGCCGGTAGTATCTGTAAATTCTTTTATCGCGTCCGACCTGGGAATTACAGCTCCATTTTTAATAAAAGGCTCTTTCCAGTATTTTTCTTTTTCATAACCGCCGCTGTCTATAAATTTTTTAAACTGTTCATTTGTCACTTCATAGCGGTCGATATAAAAATCCGGTAAATCAATCGTAAAATGACTCATGCCCTGCAGAGCAAGCCGGTTTGAACCTCCATCAACCTTGACCATCCCCGGCGGTGGAACATTTTGCCTTTCAAGTGTGAATTTCATAGCAGGTTGGATAGTTTCCCGACGTTCAACAGTAGCATATCCCGGCTTTACTATTCGCCAATGATATAAGCCGTAAGCCAGTCTGATATTTTGTACTGGAGATTTACCCAGCTTTGTCCAGTTATCCTCAGGCCGGTTGTAAGGTCTCATGTAGATGTATGCGCCGGAAGGATTTGTATTTATCGAGACGACCTTTGTAAATTCCGAAAATAAAGCAAAAAGCTCCGGGTCGTGCGGTGCGAAGAACTGAGCTTTTTTTGCGATTTTTAATGCGTCCAAATAAGTGCCTTCATCAACAAGCCGCCTGACCTCCGGTATGGCACTTTTTTGCACCCATTGATACGTGAAGTATTTCCACGCTGTTATAGCTGCAATGGTTGTTATCACTGCTATAACGGCGGTCATACCGGATAATACCTTGTGCCGGAGGATGAATTTGACCATCCGTTCCGCGGGGCCAACTTTTCTGGCTTTAATGGCGTAACGATTAACATAACGGCGTAAATCCTCGGCCATCTGCCCGGCATCCTGATAACGCCGCTGTGGCTCTTTTTCCATAGCCTTGCAGCAAATCGTCTCCAAATCCTGGGGGATTCTATTATCTATTTTTCGAGGCCTGACCGGTTCTCTGGTGAGAATCTGCGTAACAATCTGCTCGTGATTTTCCCCTGAAAAAGGCGTTTCCAAAGTCAGCAACTCATAAAGCGTTACGCCGAGAGAATAAATGTCTGTACGATGGTCCACTTTTTGTTTTGTGCCGCCTACCTGCTCTGGGCTCATATAGTGAGGCGTTCCCAGAAACGCCCCTGTTACAGTAACGCTATGCTCTTCGAGCATTCTTGCCAGTCCGAAGTCCATAAGATTTATTCGGCCGTTGGTCCCGAGGATTAAATTCGATGGTTTAATGTCACGATGTATTATGCCGTTTTTGTGAACATAGTGCAGTGCATCAGCCACGTCCGCAATCATACGGGCAATCGAGTCGAAATGTTCCTGACAGGTGTTGGTTTGCGTCAGCAAAAATTTGCTCTTTGAATCGCTGCTTTTCAAAGAAAATGTGTCTGTTTTGGCATCGGAAACAAAAAACCTGTTCAGCGTGGCGGTTTTCACATTTTCATCACGACCGGCTTTAAGACTTGTGATAATCTTATCGAGTGTCTGGCCTTCAATCAGCTCCATTGCATAGTAGCACGTCTGGCCTTCCTGACCTTCGGCGTAAATACCTACAATATTCGTATGATGCAGTTTTGCCGCTGCTCTGGCCTCTTTGTGAAAGCGTGCAACAGCCTTGTCGGTCGCCAGAATTCCAGCCGACATAACCTTCAATGCCACTTTTCGGTTTAGTGACATCTGGCAGGCCTGATAGACTGTACCCATTCCGCCTGAACCGAGCCGTTTTTCAATCACAAAATCGCCTATTTGAACGTTCGGTTCGAGTCTGCTGTGAATATGTTTGCCTATTGAATTATTGTCGCCGTGGATTTCCGTTGTTGCTGCTTTTTGAAAATCATTATGACCTGCCTGTAGTTCAATAAAATGAGCCGCACAAGAATCACATTCCCGCAGATGGCGTTTCCACTTTGTAGTTTGTTCAGCGGAAGCGGAACCATCCAGAAGAGCCGAAAAAGCTGTTTCTGACAGACATTCTTTCATAAACCTTTTTCCATTAATTAGTTGTTAGATATTTGACATATTCATTTTACAAACGGCTATCCCCTATCGACTATTTTAGCTATAACTATTTTATATGTTAGACGCAATATGTACGCCTCAGTTACAAAAATTCCTTAAAAAATGCAAATAATTAAGATTTTATATGAATCTTGTCGTTTTTGAGTCGTTTTTTTTAACGTTCGGTCCAATTTTTATTTCATAAACTTGCAAAATGCCGTCAATATAACTGCCGAAAGCCTGCGTA
>CAZYWY010000122.1:0-6397 GCA_964651605.1 uncultured Pirellulales bacterium
TTGCTCAATATACTCAAGGGTCTATTCTTCCCGTGGATATTGATTATAATCGGTATCGGCTTTATTATATTTTTATGCAGTCTGATTTCGGTCAGGATTACCAGAGTAATTTATGTCGGCCTGATGTTTGCAACAATGCCTGTTGGCTGGCTCGTAAGTTTTATTCTACTGGCGATGTTTTATTACCTGATACTGACGCCAATCGGAATAGTCTTTCATCTGGCCGGCCGTGACCTGTTAAAACGAAAGTTTGATGCAAAAGCAAAAAGCTACTGGCTTAAACGCCGTCAGTCCGATACGGTTGAAAGATACTTCCATCAGTTTTAAAAAAGCCGGAGACCCGATATGTCTAAAAAAATTCAGAAGGATAAAAAAGGCCAATTCAATAATAAATCCATCCCGAAACGTCCGTCCTTGCTTCTGGAATTCTGGCTTTTCCTCAAATACAATAAAAAATGGTGGCTGCTGCCCATTCTGATTATCCTGCTGCTGCTGAGCTTTTTAATACTGCTCGGCGGGACGGCTTTAGCTCCGTTTATCTATCCGCTCTTCTGAGATACGCCTGTTGTATCAACGCTTATTTTCAATGGAATCCAATACTCGACGCGCTCTTGTATCGTTCGGGTCGATTTTTAACGCAGAACGTAATTGTTGCATAGCCTCATTGGTGCGTCCTTGTGCGTTTAAGATAAGACCGAAATTGTAATGTAAATCCCAATTGTCCGGCAGATTTTTCAAGCCATTTTGATATATCTGGATTGCCTGGTCGATTTTACCCTGCTTATAAAGCACAATTCCAAGATTGTTATACGGCTCAGCAAAGTCCGGTCGGTATTTAATAGCTTTGTAATAATATCTGACAGTTTCATCAAGCATATCCTTCATTTGATAAGCAAATCCTAAATTAAAGTATGCCTGTGCAAAAAAGGGATTAATTTTTATTGATTCTGAATTATTTTTAATAGCAGCATCCAAGTCACCCTGCTGGCCGAGCAGCACGCCTATTTTTGCATAAGCCTCGTAATTGTCAGGCATATAATTTAAAACTAAGCCGTACTGCTTAACAGCAGCGTTAAAATCTTTCATTTCTTCAAGGAAGATGCCGTATTTCCGGTGTAACTGCCAGTCAGTCGGATTTTGTTCAATTGCCCAAACGTATTGGGGCTCTATACGCTTATATGCCTGGCCAGAAACAGAATCTTTTAATGTCCGAAGCTGCAATCCCAAATGCCTTATCTGCTGGCTATGGTATAGCTGATTTGTAAATGGCGCCAACTTAAAAAAATCATTGATAACCTTCTCGGCAATCTTATATTCATCCCATTCTGTATATGCTAAATATCTTTGACAATCCTGCTCGGTTGGCAACGGTTGTCCACCCGAATTTAACCTTTTAATACCTTCTGGAAGAATTTGCTGAATCCGCTCGCATATCGACTTGGCCAGAAGATAGTTACCGTCGAAATTCAGATGAACATGTTCGTGGAAAAACTCTTGACCCGTTATTCCATTGGGACTATTTTGCTCAAAAACCTCTGCCGTATCCATAAGATATACACCCTGCTCAGTTCTATCCTTTGCAGAGCTGCGGATAATCTCATTGATTCTGTTATCAGCACGAAAACGGAGCGTATCAAGCTCACGCGCCTGAATGTATCTGTCCTTGCTTTTGTCGTACTCAAGTAGTGCCGAAAAACAGCGTCCCAGGCGAAACTGCAAATCCGCATAATTAGAATCTATCCGGTCTGCCTCTAAATATTGCTCTATAGCTTTGGAATAGTCACCTTCAGTTTCATAAGTGATCCCCTGCTGATAAAGCTCATCCCATGTCTTTTTTTCCACCTGTGTCAGATTTGTTCTGTGAAGGCTGGCAAAAGGCGGATTGTCTTTTAAATTACTGCCCACCGTGCAAAAAATATTTTTTATATTCTTATTGACGGCTAAATTGCGGATATCCTCAAGGTTCTTTTTAAAATGCCGATATACAATTTCTATCCGGGGGTCGTCCGCACGAACCTGCTTACCCATAAACATTTCCAAACCATGCCAAACATGCGGTGCATTACCGACACCCGCCGAATCCAGAAGATTACTCATAAGCTGGCCTACCCTGGTTGCCTTGAATGCTATACTCAGACGAATAAGTGATATATTGGACAGCAGCGGGGTAAAAACAGTACCAGCCCCATACGGCCCGATTACCTCATTATTGCCCATATATACAACAAACAGGTCAGGCTGCCTATGAGCACAATCTTTTGCGATTTCCAGAATCGCATGCGAATTTATTGCCGGCATCGCAGCAGTGATAACCTCAAAACTCACCAGCGGGTACTGTCGGCTCAAGAGTACCTGCAGAATCCGTCCGAAACAAAATGCGTCATCCGGCGTACCTGCGGCAGCCGATTCGCCCAGCACAAAAATACGATACGTACGTTTGGATTTTTCTGCCGGGAAAACAAATGGTTCCGCCGTTCTTGCAAGCACAGGAGGAAAAAATCGCCACGCAAATTTTATGTTATCGCGATAGCAACCAGTACCGCCAACCTTGCACTTGATGGTCATCGTTGATGGATAACCATAGCCGACTATTCTCAGGCTTACCTCCAGCAGCAGAAAAAACAGTAACGGAATAATAGTAACAGCTAATATACGGTATATCCATAACCGCCTGCCGGTGAGCGGTTTTCGTGTCTGCTTTTTAACTTTATTCGGCCTTTTAGCTTTCATAGATGGATTTTAATCTGAAGGGTCGAGCTTCAGATTGAATTTCTTGTAGTTTTGATATTTGCATTCTGCTTTATTTTCGGTTGCTAACGGTGAAGCCCTTTCCTGCTGCTTCTGCCGGGGCAATTTGCGGTTCGGCATCAGCTTTTTCCGTTTGTGCAGGGTCCTGCGACGGTTTTATTTTTTCCAGTTCGCTGACAGCTTTGTCTGTCAGGCCTGTGATTCGCACATCATCATCGAAGATTTTGATTTCGACATTGTTCAGGCCGACTGCCTGGCTAAGCAGTGACATCGGAGCTGTAATTTGTGCGCCGCCCTGGCCGGCAAGTATTTTTGGCGATATATAGACGTAAATCTCATCCGCCAGATTTTCCCTCAAAAACGAGCTTAGAATAGTCGGGCCGCCCTCCACGAGCAACTGGCTTACGCCGCGTTTGCCAAGCTGCTCAAGCAGAAAGAACAGGTTGGATTTGCCGTTTGTATCAGGATAGCCCAAAATCTCCGCACCGGCATCGGTAATCCGTTTAACAAGTTGCGGCTTGGTATTTATCGCGTGCCAACTCGTATAAACAAGCACGGGACTTTGATTTTTCTTATTCAGAAGTTTGCAGTCGGGCGGAATCCGCAGGAAACTGTCCATAACGATTCGCATCGGCTTTTTCCCTTTGGCAGGCCTGGCGGTCAAAAGCGGGTCGTCTGCAAGAACTGTGTTGATACCGACGAGAACCGCCTGGGTACGCCTGCGTAATTTGTGCGCATCTGCTCTGCTTTTCTCCCCGGAAATCCATCTGTGTCTGTCACTTGGTCTGGAATAAGACAGTTTGCCGTCGATGCTCTGTGCCCATTTGAGGATGACCCAGCATCTGCCCGTTGATGCGAACTTCATAAATGGTGCATTCAGCAATTTTGCTTGCTGCTGGCAAATACCGGTCTGTACTTGTATTCCTGCGTTGCGAAGCTGCTCGATACCTTTGCCGTCGGCATGAGCCGAAGGGTCAGTGACAGCAATAAACACTTTTTTTATACCCGCCTCGATTAACGCCTGCGTGCATGGGCCGGTCTTGCCCTGGTGACAGCAAGGCTCGAGCGTGATATACATCGTCGCACCTTTGGGATTGACGCCGAGATTTTTACAATCCTCCAGTGCGTTGATTTCCGCGTGCTGACCGCCGAACTTTTTATGCCAGCCTGTGCCGATGACCTGGTTGGCCTTGGTAATTACCGCACCGACCGCAGGGTTCGGCTCGACCTGACCAATTCCCCGCTTTGCAAGGCTCAGCGCCATCTGCATATATTTTTCAGCATCGTCAAACATAGGAAATCAAATATAAAAGAAAAAAATATAATATAAATTGCAATATGCCGTTTTCAATTGTATAATTATAACAGAATCACGATTAGAGGCTATCCAAAGGGTTTCGTCCCTGCGGTAATGCCTCTTGTTTTTTTATGACTTTTTGTATCCCAATTTGCCTCTTAGATTGTTCATAAAAACCACATCATTTGGGATAAATTCCCGTAAAAGTGACGAAAACTTATGCTGGTTAGGGATTATCAGCTTTTCGAGTTTATCATTGCCCCTGAGATATTTGATAAGACAGTGAAAATCACCGTCACCGGAAACGATAACTGCTTTTTCATAGTTCGGATATTCAATCATAGCGTGTAAAACAAGTTCAGCATCGACATTGCCTTTTACTCTTCCATCATTTAATACCAGCGTCGGCTTAAAAATCAGGATATATCTCTGCTCCTGCAAGTTTGTGTATAGAGTCTGGTTTGTAGGCACAAAACCTATAAAAAGAAACGCTTTAACCACACCATACTTGTCAGCAAGATATTTTCTGAAACGCCCGAAGTCAAGCGACCAGCCCTGGTCTCGTATCGCAAGATTTAGATTTTGACTGTCGATAAATGCAAAATTATTACCGGCTCTGCTCATAACATTGATGTTATCCTACGCAAGCATTCCAGTTTCAGCCGTTCAACATAGCAAAAAACCCCTTTTCACTCAATACTTTAACACCTAAACCGGCAGCTTTGTCAAGTTTGCTCCCGGGATTTTTCCCCGCCAACACAAAATCTGTTTTGCTGCTGACGCTTGAAGATGTCTTGCCGCCAGCCTGTTTGATTGCCTGCTCTGCCTGCTGACGAGTCATACTCTCAAGAGTACCCGTGATAACAATAGTCTTACCGGCGAATTTATCGGACTTTTGCGTTTTTTGATGCACAGGCTTAACACCTGCTGCCAACAACTGTTCTATCACCTGCAAGTTTTTTTCATTATGAAAATATTCATAAACACTTTCTGCGATTTTTCCCCCGATTTGCTCAACCGCATCAAATTCATCCAGGCTCGCCTTCATCAGAGCATCGAGCGAACCAAACTGCTCCGCCAGAATCTGTGCAGTCTGTCCGCCTATGTGCCGAATCCCCAGACCTGCAATAAATCGCCACAAGGGCCGGGTCTTGCTGGCTTCGAGCGAATCTATAACATTTTGTGCGCTTTTATCCGCCATTCTTTCCAGAGTCAGCAGGTCTTCTTTTGTCAGCCTGTATAAATCGGCAAAGTTTTTGACCAGGCCGGCATCGACAAGCTGGTCGAGCAACGCCGGGCCGAGATGTTCAATGTCCATCTGTCCCCTGCCGGCAAAATATCGCAGTTTCTCTTTTAACTGACCCACACAGTCTGGATTCATACAGCGAATATAAACTCCATCAGTATCTTTAGCAGTAGGTCCATCACAAACAGGACACAATTTAGGTGGAGCTACCGATAAAGAACCTTTTGCTCTTATGTGAATCGAAGACTTTCCTGCTAACCTGACGACCTGCGGAATAATCTCTCCTGCCTTTTCGATTACGACCGTGTCACCAACCCGGACGTCGAGCCTTTCGAGCTGGTCAAAATTATGCAGGCTCGCACGCTTGACAGTCGTGCCTGCCAGCAGCACGGGTTTTAGATTCGCAACCGGCGTCAGAATGCCGCTTTTTCCCACCTGAACATCTATAGATTCAACGATGGTCTCAGCCTGCTCGGCTGCGAATTTGTATGCTATGCACCATCTCGGCGCTCTGCCGGTATAACCCAAAATCTCCCGCTGCTGAAAACTATTGATTTTCACAACCATACCGTCAATTTGGTAAGGCAGCTCGCCTCGGCGGTCAGCCCAGCCATTACAAATCTCAATGACTTCGTCGATGTCTTTAGCCTGCCGAATATGCGGATTAACAGGCAGCCCCAGCCTCTTAAAAGCAGCGAGCGTTTCAAAATGGTCTTGTGCAAGCGGCTGCGAAAGCTCGCCGGTTGCATAAGCAAAAAACGCAAGATTCCGCTGAGCGGTGATTCGCGAATCAAGCAGCTTGAGCGTTCCTGCCGCTGCATTTCGCGGATTTGCAAAGGCCGGCTCGCTCGCCTCGACTCGCAGCCGGTTCATCTCAACAAATGCGCTTTTGGGCATATACACCTCGCCGCGAACCTCAAGCACATCCGGCGCAGTATCAATGTCACGCAGAATCAGCGGCACCGCCCGAATCGTCCGCACGTTGGCGGTTACATCGTCTCCTGTCCTGCCGTCGCCGCGTGTTGCAGCGGTAACGAGTTTGCCTTTCTCATATCGCAGGCTGATTGCCAGCCCGTCGATTTTCAGCTCGACCACATATTCATAGC
>CAZYWY010000123.1:0-5719 GCA_964651605.1 uncultured Pirellulales bacterium
ATAGATGCCTCTGGCGGTCGGCTCAAGCTCGCTGATAATCTCCATCGAGCGTATTTTCGGGGCGCCGGTAATCGAGCCGCCGGGGAACATTGCCATAAAGGCCTCGCAGAAAGTCACCTTACTGCGAAGTTGACCGGCAATTGTGGCCAATGCGTGGAAAAGCGTCGGATACGACTCAATTGTTCGAGGCTGCGTGACATTTCGTGTACCGGGGATACAGATTCGTGCAATATCGTTACGTTCCAGGTCGATTATCATATTCAGCTCGGCTTGCTCTTTTTCGCTGGCTAAAAGCTCGT
The DNA here is from genome assembly GCA_964651605.1 of uncultured Pirellulales bacterium. Classification (GTDB taxonomy): domain Bacteria; phylum Planctomycetota; class Phycisphaerae; order Sedimentisphaerales; family Anaerobacaceae; genus JAFGPS01. The sequence continues at coordinate 300 of CAZYWY010000123.1, forward strand.
TGTAATTTACGGCGTCAGCAACGGAATTGTTAATGCGAGGCCGGGTCCCTTTTATCGGTTTTGTGGATATAACACCATCAGAAATTGTCAGGAACATCTCCGGCGATGCACTGACAATTTGGAAATCGCCTGCGTCGATATAGGCCGCATAAGGGCTTGGATTATGATGGTTCTGCCAGTGAAAAAGGTCGAACGGTGCTGCATTGAAAGGACATTCGAACCGCCGGGAGAAATTGATTTGATAAACATCGCCGTCATAGATATATCGTTTTATTTTTTTGAAAGCCTGTTGATAATACTGCCGGCTCATATTGCATCGGATTGAAGAAAGGAGGGTTTTGCCAAACTCGACTGCAGCAGGATTCGGAACAACAATGCGTTGCGATGCGAGCACCAGATTTTCAAGGTCTATGATTTTCTGCTCCGGTGATTTTGTGTCACCCGGCATTTCCAAAGCAAACAGCAGAAAGTTCTCCGCCTGATGGTCGTAAGCAATGACACTATCATAAAAGCATAATCTGATTAACGGCGTTTCAATATCATCAACAGCCGAACCGGGCAACTGTTCGATAAATTCCGACAGCTCATAGCTGAAAAATCCGAGCCACCCGCCGGTGAAAATCCCTTTCGGCAAAGCAGACCCATTGTATTCCGCAAGACGATATTTATGCAGGACTTCGTGCAATTTTACAAATGGATTATTTTGCCCTTTTTTGAACTCAAATATTTCCTTCGGCTTGGCGACCCAGTATGTGAATCTACCGGCGTTAGTTATTGACGAATTTCCTCCAAGAATCGAAGAAAATTTGAGCTCAGCAAAGAGATGACTCAGTGCTGCTATATCCACCGGATTATAGATTTTCCGATAGTGCAGTTTGCACATTATACTCCGGCTTGCACCGATGACAGTGGAGGTGGTCATTATATCTGCCCGTTTCTGAACTGCTCTATAATTTTCACGCCGCTTGATGTCCCTATTCTTTCAGCGCCAGCATTGAGCATTTCGATGGCCTGTTTTGCTGTTCTTATTCCTCCTGCAGCTTTTATTCTGCATTTTGGCGCCGATTCTTTCATCAATCTTACAGCTTCGGCAGTCGCACCTCCGGCAGGATTCATACCTGTACTGGTCTTTACAAAATCGACCCCGACATCCTGAGCAATCCGGCAGGCAAATATAATTTGCTCACGGGTCAGGGCGGCTGACTCGATGATTACCTTGAGCGTCACCGCAGGCCGCATAGAGTGACATACCTTCAGTACTTCTTTTAGCTGGTGTGAAAGATAGTCCGTATCAGCTTCGATTATCGAGGCCAAATCGGCCACCATATCGATTTCATCGGCGCCGGCGAAAATATTTTCTCTGGTCTGGGCGACCTTTATTTTTGTCGTATCGGCACCTGATGGCAGAGAGACTACTCCGCCGACCTTGACTTTGCTGCCGTGCAGATATTCCGCCGCAAAAGCCACCCATCGCGGATTCAGTGAGACAGCACAAAAACCATAACTTTTCGCCTCATCACATAATTGCCTTATTTGTTCTGTTGTTGCGGTCGGAGCCAGTAATGTATGGTCGATGCAACCGGCTACTTGGCTAACTGAAATTTTATTATCTATATCTGTCATCTGTAACTTTCGAATTAAAATTGTAACTTAATTTTTCCCATTTTTGAAAACCTTTTACTATAACCATCGTCTGACGTGTTTTTTATATTCTATAAAATTCTGCCCGAAAGTTTCTTCGAGAGATTTTTCTTCTTCTGGTATAAAAACAACGTCAAGTATAATAAAAAATACAACGGGCGCAATAAAGGGCGTGATACTACCCAAAAGAACAGAAGCCCCCAAAAGAATTATTACCATTCCGAGGTACATTGGATTTCGACTCAGGATAAAAGGGCCTTTTTCAATCAGAACACCGGATTTCTCAAATGGCTTAACAGTTGTATGTTTATTCTTGAACAGGCTGTCCGCATGCATATTCAACCATATACCTGCGCCGATTAATAAAATTCCGAAATACTTGTAAGGCGAAGTAATGAATTTTTTGATTGGTAAAATAAAATGAAGCCCGATTGAGATAACGAGAAATATTAAAAAGTATGTCGGCGGTAAAATTTTTTTCTTCATAATTTTTTACCCGTTATACACAATCCTATCGGGTCGTTTTTAATAGTAAATGATTTCAAGTTTGTCTTGATAAGTATTTGTTCTATCTCTGAAGCAGTGTATGAGGCATTTATCGATGATACAAGTCCTGGTTTTATTTCTTTAGGTTTCGTTAATAGTTTCATCAGGAATTTGATAAACGGACTCATGTCCCTGCGAAGGTCTGTAACACAAAACTTTCCCGAAGGCTTTAAAACACGATATATTTCATTAAAAACAATTTCGGGTCTGGACCATTCGTGCAGCGAACTTGTGGAGAAAACGCCGTCGAAAGCATTATCGCTGAAAGGCATTTTATCTGCGCTGCTTATGACATACTCGACTCTTTTTTCAAAGCCATATTCATTTGCATTGCGCCGGGCAACCTTAACCATATCGGGACTTATATCCAGTCCTTTTAGTTGTGTTCCTTCGGTTTTCTTTAACCATTCCAAACCGACATAACCCGGACCAGACCCAACTTCCAGAACCAGACCCGAATTGATTCCGGCTTTTATAATCAAGCCTGTTTGCTGCCAGCTTTTGTCACGCAGCCTTCTTGCCATCCTGTCAAAAATCTCGACATCAAACCCCTGGATTCCCTTGTCTGTCTCAACTACTCTTGGCTTAATCATAAAATCTCCTCTGAAAAATATGTTATAGCCTCGTTAATTGTTGAGAATACTTTTGTTGCAGTCTGAGTGACAAATACCGACGGCCTTTGTTTTGCCTGCCAGATGACATACACGTCCTTGGCGGCCTCGTGGGCGTGCTGCAACTCCCTTTCAACACCGCTGGAAATCGCCGCACGTCCATCCGGCAGAGCCGGTATGAAACTTATTATCATATCAGCCTGGTCGATAAGCATAAAATCGCGTGCATAAGTCTGGCTGTTAATGTCACGCTCGATTTGACGAATCTCGCTCAAATCCAGCCGCACTGTTTGGCCGGCGAACATATCCTCGATGTACGAAAGTCCGCTCTGGGCGGCATGGACAGCTCTGTATGAAAGATGCGACTCTTCCAATTCAGCCGGGTCGAAGCAGATAAAAGTCTGTTTCATCAGTTCTCTGAATTCGCGGATTTGCTTTTTTGTATCCGCCAAATCTGCCACAACAGTCATAGGGTAACTCAGATAAACTTTTTTGCCTGTCGCATCGAAAAGCAGCCTGTAAAATGTCTCGACGGTTTCGTTTTCACCACCTCTTGCAAGACAAAAGAAAGACACCTTGTCATCGATGCCTTTGCATAGCATTTCTGTGCCGATAATTTCCTCCTCACGCCAGACGATTAAGTCCTTCAGGCTATGTTCGGTTGAGTGTTCCGCTTCGAGCCTCGCGTGAAGTGCGGTTACTGCGTCCAGCAGACAGATATACATATCGGCGTTAAGCTCTCGCATCTGGTCGAAGTCAACCGCTGGGAAAAGCCCGTGTCGCCAGCGGAAAGTTGCGTGCGTATTTACGATTAAATTCGGGGCTTTGCGGGATTTCACAATTATGTCCTTAAATACGCTTCGCCGCAGCGAATTGAGTCTTTTCATCGGGATATCGAGGATTCTGCCCGGCGGTATATCCGGTGCTTCAGCGTACATCATATCGCCGACATTGCACAACAGAACATCCTGCCCCTGCCGGCCTGCAAGGCGACAGACCTTCTCGAGATAGCTTTTCTTGTCCACACCAACCATGCCGGTTACGACAATTATCATTTCGTATTTCGTATCTCGTATTTCGCATATCGTATCTGCTTCGAGATACTATTAACGATTCACAAGATACGCCTTTATAGATTTTTCAATCTTTGCTGCCGGTCGTAATTTTTCAGTGCAGCGAGCAGCTCGTCCATATTGCCCGTCATTATCCTGTCCAGATTATACAGCGAAAGGTTGATTCTGTGGTCGGTCAGACGATTCTGAGGGAAATTGTATGTGCGGATTTTCTCAGACCGGTCGCCGCTGCCTATCATTTTTCGCCGCTTGGATTCCCGCTCGGCAACCTTCTGGCTCTGAAAATGCTCATAGACTCTGCTTCGCAGCAGCCGCCAGGCCTTTGCACGGTTCTTATGCTGGCTCTTCTCGTCCCGCATATTTACAGTAATGCCGGTCGGAATATGTTCGAGCCTTATGGCGCTGCTGACTTTGTTGACGTTCTGCCCGCCCGGCCCGCCGGCCCGGCTGACATGCTCAACGACATCACCCGTAGGGATTTGAATATCAACTTCCTCCGGCTCAGGCAGCACAGCTACCGTTGCTGCTGAGGTATGGATTCTGCCCTGTGATTCGGTTTCAGGCACCCGCTGGACACGGTGACATCCGCTTTCATAGCCCAGCTCAGACCAAACCGCAGGACCTTTGATATTAAAGACGACCTCCCTGAAACCGCCCTTTTCTGATGTGCTAAAATCCATCAGTTCCAGCTTCCATTTCCGGGCTTCGGCGTATTTTGTGTACATATCGTACAAGTCACGTGCGAACAGGGCAGCTTCTTCGCCGCCTGTGCCGGCCCGGATTTCCATTATGACCGAATCGATTGCCAAATCGTCGGCCATTACCAGACTCTGTGCGATTTCCTCGATTAGTTTTTCGGATTTGACTTTGAGCTGCTGCGACTCTTCTTCCGCAAGAGCCTTGAATTCTTTCTCAATGCTACTATCGGCCAGGAGCTGTTGAGTCTGCTCAATATCACCGGCGATTTTTTTATACTCGCGGTATTTTTTAACGAGCGCCTTGAGTTTGCCCTGCTCCTTGGCCAGCGCCACCAGCTTTGCGGAATCGCCCTCCGAAGCAGACTTTGATATCTGCTGTTCAATATCATTATAGCGGGCATCGATTTCTTCGAGTTTGACCAACAAACTGTCTTTTTGCTCAGTCATTGCTTATTTGGGGAATCAGCAGGGCGAAGCTGAGGTATAGAAAGACAGCTATTTTTGCTGGTCCTTCTTGTCCTTTTTCATATAGTCTGTGCCGTATTTCTTCTGGAAACGTTCTATTCGACCTGCGGTATCGACATATTTCTGCTTGCCCGTATAGAAGGGATGGCACATCGAGCATATTTCAGCGTGGATTTCCTTTGCTGTGCTGCGGGTCTCGAATTTGGCGCCGCAGCCGCAATGAACGGTTACCTTCTGGTATTTCGGATGTATATCTTTTTTCATTTCTTTCTACCTTAAAAATATCAAAACCAGTATTATAACCGCATTTTCTGACAATGCAAGATGTTTTTAAAACGAAATATTAGTACACAGATACAAGGTATTCTGGTTGCTCAGTGTCTTCT
>CAZYWY010000123.1:5729-6387 GCA_964651605.1 uncultured Pirellulales bacterium
TCTACCTTGCCGGGATGGTTATTTCTTTGTGCTAAGATATATCCCCAGCCCCATCTGGCCTATCTGGTCTCTCTGCTCTTCAATGTCATCAACATGGGCGTCCTCATCGCGAAGTATTGCCTTGAGGATTTCGCCAGTTGCATTATCTCCTACTTCCGAAGCCAGCTTTATAGCCTCATTATAGCCCTTAATAGCTCTCATCTCCGCAGCCAGGTCGTTTGTCATCATTTTCGGCACCTCATCCGCGATGTGAATATCATTCAGACTGCTGACGATGGGTATGCCTTCGAGAAACAGGATTCGCTCAATCAGATGCTCTCCGTGCTTCATTTCGGTTATGGCACGGGCCTGTATGCTGTCGTGCAGCTTGGAATAGCCCCAGCTCGAACACATCTCTGCGTGTACCATATATTGATTGATTGCGGTCAACTCATCGGCCAGAAGCTTGTTGAGAGTTTTGAGTAATTTTTCATTTCCCTTCATTGCTGGTCCCTTTTTCAAAATACCATCAAATGTTCAAAACTTACATTCTAATAATACTCTGTCCGAATCAAACGTCAATACCCATCGTGCTTTTAGAAAAACAAATAATTACTCAAGCTTATTCATTTTTTTTCTTTTTTAGTCTTACGTAGTTTGCCGTTCAAATTTGGCTTTG
>CAZYWY010000124.1:0-6339 GCA_964651605.1 uncultured Pirellulales bacterium
ACCAGAAGATATTTGCGACTCTTATTGGAGATTGAACGATGGCATCTATTATTATAACATCAGGAGAACAGGCAGGCGAATTCCTTCCGCTCGGAAGGCGAACAAGCGTTATTGGCAGAGCAGAAAACCTTCCGCTTCAGATATTAGGCAGATTAGTATCTCGAAAACATTTCAGAATATTTTACGATGAAAAAACCAATAAATATTATGCCGAGGACTTGCAAAGCAAACATGGTGTTTTTATTAATAAATATAAAATCACCGATGTTACTGTATTAAATGACGGCGACGAGATTCTGATTGGTGATGTAAAACTTATGTTCACAGACCAGGAATTCAATGACAGAGAAAGTGCGTTGTCGCATTATAAAAAATACGGAGAGCAAAAACGCACGACTGTCAGCGATATGGACCTTAAAAAAACCAGAGACAGAAAATGATACTAAAAAGAGATTTGAATCAAATTTTTCTGAACAAAATAATGGTAGTAAGAATACAAATATTGAGCCTGCTGTTGCTTTTCAGCATTTGTTCCTGCCGGAATCAGGCAGACCTTGAAATAAAACACACATCATCTAAAGACACGTTAGTAAATATAATGACTTTTAATATTCCTATGGGCGGAATGAGAGGCAATACCCAGACTGCCTGGAGCAACCGGCGCCAAATAGTATTCGACATTCTGAAAAATCACCATATTGACGTTGTCGGTATGCAGGAAGTGCAGCGTCCTCAGCTTGATGATATTCGCCAGGAATTGCCACAATACGGCGAAGTCGGTGTTGGTCGGGACGACGGCCAGACAAAAGGTGAATATACAGCGATACTTTATAACAAAGACCGCTTTATGATGTATGAGGACGATGCCAGCAATTTCTGGTTATCCCAGACGCCGGAAGTGGCCGGCTCAAAAAGCTGGAATACCGCATATACCCGTATCTGCACATGGGTAAGACTTATCGAAAAAGAAACCGGCAATGCCTTTTATGTCTTCAATACCCATCTGGACTATGCATCCCGGTTGGCAAGAGAACAGGGCCTTCTTGTAATATACGACCGAATAATGGCAAGAGAAAACAACGAACCAGTCATCCTGATGGCTGACTTCAACGCCTCCGAAAACGAGACCGTTATAAAATATATAAAAGGCCTGGCTCCGCTCGGCAAGGAAGACACACAGCCGGCACCCAACCCAATGTTCCTGGTAGATACCTTCCGCAAACTTCATCCTGACGCAAAAGATATTCTCACAAGGCACGACTGGAAAGGCACCCGCCAGGGCGACAAAATCGATTTTATTTTAACCTCTCCCAGGATAAAAGTACTTGATGCACAGATATTGTATGATAATGTAAATGGTCAATATCCGTCCGACCATTATCCGGTTATGGCTACAGTGAGTATTCCATCAGCCGAAAAACAATGAATTACAGGCTATACTTTTTCTTTTAGCAAAGAAAGGTTGGTGTTAAATGAGGCGATGTATGATTATCTCTAAAATCACCACAATTCTGCTTGCAATCACATTTAATTTTTCATGTGCCGGCCAGATCAAGCAGCCGGAAAGTTTTACTTTTGTGCAGCTTTGCGACCCACAACTGGGCTTTGGAGGCTACGAACACGACGTCAATTCATTCAAACTGGCGGTACAGCGGATTAACGACTTAAAACCCGATTTTGTGCTAATCTGCGGTGATATGGTACAGACATTCGATGACAAATCGCTTGCTGATTTCAACAATATCAGAGCCGGGTTGAAAGTACCCTGCTACTGCTGTCCCGGTAATCATGACGTCGGTAATGAGCCTACTGTTGAATCCCTGAATAAGTATCGCAAAGTATTCGGCAAGGACTATTTTTCATTTGAACATAAAGGGTACACATTTGTACTTACCAATACAAATATCTGGAGAGTAATAGTTGAGGGAGAATCACAGAAACACGACACTTGGTGTAAGCAGACTCTCGAAGCTGCTCGCGACAAAAAAAGTCCTGTATTTTTTATCGGACATCATCCCCTATATGTGAAGACTCCCGATGAGCCGAATGGAAACAACCCCCTGCCAGTGGCTAAAAGAAAAGAGCTGCTGGATTTGTTCGTGAACTGCGGGGTTGTTGCCGTCCTTACCGCACATACACACCAATTTATTTCAAATGAGTACAAAGGTATCCATCTGGTAACCGGCGAGACTACCTGCAGAAATTTAGACCGCCGTCCTTTAGGTTTCAGACTCTGGCATGTCGAGTCACCTGCTTCAATTAAGCAGGAGTTTGTTCCCTTAACTGCAGCGGCGGCAACTGCAGCCGGTGCCCAGAATAACCCCCAGAAGCCTTAAATAGAATTATATGGAGCTTCGTTAAATCAGCTGTATCAGCATCATAAAATTGACCAAATACTAACGCTTTTTAAACGGTATTCTTATTGACTTTTGCACAGGAATTTAGTATAAATATGATTGCGGGCTAACCCCCTGCGGTGCTCGTAATGAAAGGGTAAGTTTGAAAGAACCGATACCCGTACTTAAGGGAAATCAGGCCTTGGTGGCTCGAACAAGCCTACTTGATAGGACTTTCGAACACAAGTAACGATTACCCACGTTGTAGTAATGGGTTCTATTCGAACACTTTCTTACGGCATCCGTGGAGAAGGGTCGCGCAATAATGAAAAAAGGCCTGTTTATACAGGCCTTTTTTTCATCTTTAAAGCCGTCTTATCATATCGGACGTTCGGTTTCACCTGTAACTCCAATTTTAAGTTTAAGCTCTCATTCATTTTTGCCGATTAAAACCTGAGAAGTTACTAAAAATAAAAGACTTACAGGCTCTCGCAAACCGGGCGCCAATTCTGGAGAGACAAGAAATGACAACGGTGCGCAGCTTCACGGTGATACCGACACTGCAGGATACTTTATCCGAGCTTGAGACCGTCTCAAAAAATATGTTCTGGTCCTGGAACGCTGAATTTGTAGAATTGTTTAAGCGTATCGACAGCAATCTCTGGGCTGCCTGCGAACACAATCCCATTAAATTACTTGGCAGTATTTCTCAGGCCAAGCTGGATGCACTTGCTGAAAATCCCGGATTTGTAAGCCAGCTTCAGCGAGTCCGTGATAAGTTACAGGCCTATCTCGAAAAGCCTACCTGGTATGAAAGGGTCTGCACAGAATCAACTGAACCAATTATAGCTTATTTCTGTGCAGAGTTCGGCATTCACGAATGCCTTCCAATCTACGCCGGAGGACTGGGTATTCTGGCCGGCGACCACCTTAAAAGCGCATCCGACCTCGGTGTTCCGCTGGTAGGTATCGGGCTGCTTTATCAAAAAGGGTATTTCCGCCAGTATTTGAATATCGAAGGCTGGCAGCAAGAAAAATATACCGAAAATGACGTTTTCAATATGCCAATGGAGCTTGTACGCAAGGAAAGCGGCAGAGCATTAACTATCAGTGTCGAATACCCGGGCAGATGCGTAGTTGCGCGTATATGGTGCGTTACCATCGGAAGGGTAAAACTGTACCTGCTGGATACGAACGTAGCCGCCAATTCACCAATGGACCGCTTAATTACAAGCAGTCTCTACGGCGGCGATAAAGAGCTGCGAATCCGCCAGGAGATTATGCTGGGCATCGGCGGAATGAAGGCGCTGTCGGCAATCGGCATCAAGCCGACCGTTTGCCATATGAATGAAGGCCATGCCGCTTTTATGGCACTGGAGAGAATCCGGGAATTACGCAGCGCTAATAACATCAGCTTCGATGAGGCAGTTGAGGCTACCAAGACAGGCAATGTCTTTACAATACATACACCTGTCAAGGCAGGTCTCGATGAATTTCGAGTTGAGCTAATGGACAAATATTTTGCCAGCTATTTCCCCAACATCGGAATCAACAGACAGAGGTTTTTGTCGCTGGGCAGAATATTGCCCGATGATGAAAATGAGACCTTTAAGATGCCGGTTCTGGCTCTGAAGCTCAGCAGCTTCACAAATGGCGTCAGCAAACTGCACGGCGAGGTTTCACGCGGTATATGGGGCAGCCTTTGGCCGGGTGTTCCAATGAAAGAAGTCCCGTTAGAATCCGTTACCAACGGCATACATATCGAGACCTGGCTGTCGGATGAGATGAATTCCCTATTCGAGAGATACCTCGGACCCCACTGGGCAGATGAGGAAACAATAGACAAAGCTCTCTGGAAAACGGTGGACCAGATTCCGGATGAAGAAATCTGGCAAATCCATAAGCGGTGTAAAGAACAGCTCATAGTATTTACAAGAAATCGCCTTAAAGCACAAATGCAGCGAAGAGGCACTTATCATACAGAACTGAATCACGCTGAGGAAGTGCTTGAACCTGATGCCCTTACTATCGGCTTTGCCAGAAGATTTGCAGATTATAAAAGAGGCAATCTCCTGCTGAAAGACCCTCAGCGGCTTATAAAGCTGCTAACCAACCAGGACAGACCCCTGCAGATTATTTTTGCCGGCAAGGCACATCCAAAAGATACCGGCGGTAAGGACATAATTCGACAAATCGTCAACTTCGCCAACCAGAACGAAGTTAAACGCAGAATCGTCTTTCTGGAAAACTACGACACAGATATCGCAAGATACCTCGTGCGGGGTGTGGATGTTTGGCTGAATAATCCGCGCAGACCTATGGAAGCCAGCGGCACAAGCGGTATGAAGGCCGCTGTCAACGGTGTGCTAAATATGAGCACAGCAGATGGCTGGTGGTGTGAAGGTTACGTGCCTGAAGGAGGATGGCTTATTGGCCCGGACGAAAACCACGAAAACGGAGAATACCAGGATACTGTCGAATCGCAGGCTATATACGAAATGCTGGAAAACGAAGTTATTCCGTTATATTACACCCGCTCAGCCGACAATTTGCCCAGAGCCTGGATACGCAGGGTAAAAAATTCGATAAAATGGATTGCACCGCGGTTCAACACACATAGAATGGTAGCTGAATATACACGCCGATTCTATAATGTCGCAGATGCAAAATGGCGATATATGACCGCACAGGACTGCAGCAAGGCAAAAAAACTGACAAACTGGAAATACAACATTCGGCAAATCTGGCCCGACCTGGCTGTCAAGGATGTCGTAATGGAAGTACAAAATGACAACAACGACATAGAAGAGCTTAATCCAAAACAACCTCAGCTCAAAGTCGGCTCGCAGTTATCCGTCAGAACGCTCGTTAAACTCGGCAGGATGATCCCTCAGGATGTGTCTGTGGAGCTTTACTACGGACCAATCGATACCTGGGAAAATATCCAGGACGGTACTCCGGTGAAAATGAATTATCAGGCAGCAGCCGAACAGGAAGGAGAACACTGGTTCACCGGTAAGTGTCCGTGCAATCAGACAGGCCAGCACGGCGTGGCTGTAAGAATCCTGCCCAAACATCCTGACCTTATCAATCAGTACGAAATGGGTCTGATTCTGTGGGAAAAGAAAAGCTAAGTCAGCCTGCACAACCAAGCAGCCGATGAACAAAGAGCCGGTTGTTTTCTGAATGCCCCTGCTCTAACATACGATACGCATTCTTATCAGGCCGAATGATGAGATAGTAACAACAACTCCATCTGCATCTCAAGTATAGTCATATAATATTTCGTTTTTTTTATAATGAATCCGGATTGATTATGCCGATACTTAAATTATAGTTAGCTGTGAAGATACTTTACATAAATAGGGGTTCAAAATTCTCAAACCTGAACATTTGAAAGGATTCGTTATGAAAAAGATTGGAATAGATAAATCAACAGCCATAAGGCATAATAGTATAAGCACTTGCGCACTTGTACTATCGTTCACTTGTGTTCTTGTGTTACTCTTGTCCGGCTGTGGTAAACAGATGGCAAGAATGGAAAAACAACAGATCGAAATGCAATCCATTCTTAAAGCAAATTCCGAACAACTCGCTGCAATTACTCAGCAGCTCGAACAAAATAAACTCGACCTACAGGAAAATATCAAACAGCTACAAAATTCCAATATAAAATTAACTGAGAATATTGTTGCCCTGCAGCAACAGCAAAATAATCTGGTTGAGACTCAACTAAAAACCAACCAGACAGTCAGTGAAAAAATTGACGCACTCCATATCAGCCATGCTGCCGACATCGGTGGATTGCAGTCAGAAGTAAAACAGGTACAAAATTCCAATGCAAAATTATCCGAGAATGTTACTGCCCTGCAGCAACAACAGGTAAGCCTTGTTGAAACACAGCAAAACACCAGCCAGGCAGTCAGCAAAAAAATTGACACACTCCAGATCAGCCATGCTGCCGACATCGGTGGATTGCAGTCAGAAGTAAAACAGGTACAAA
>CAZYWY010000125.1:0-6337 GCA_964651605.1 uncultured Pirellulales bacterium
CCGCTGAATTATTTGAAGTGAAGTTAATATCTTTAGAACCGCGTCCAATATACAAGCAGTCCCGATTGGCTATATCATAAGAGCAGCCGTCAACCGTAACAGTCCCTGTTCCGCCGATATTAAGAACACCCAGTTCACGCCGCTGGCAGAAATAATCTGCTCGAAGCTCATCGGCAGATGTTAAAGATAAAGTCTGATTAACCGGAACCGCAGAGGCTATAATGGCACGGTCCACATCAGAATAAACCATTTCTATAAAATTCGGTTTGAAGAGTGTTTCAATAAGAAAGCTTTCTCGAATTTCCACGGTTGTCATCCTGCTGAATCGAACTGAATCAGGTGAATATCGAATTTCCACAACTTTACCTTCCGATTTTAGTCTGAAATTTTAACAATTACCGGGTTATCAATTCGCTGCTTGAAATTAATCAAATAGTTTTTCCACTGCTCAACAGTTTTGAAATCCTCGTTCGCATCCCAGCAGGAACCGGCGTAATAAATAAGGGGCTTCCGGATAGGCTGATTCACAACCATTAATAAGTGATTATCTGCTTCAGTTAAATCGGCCTTAATATTTTTACCAAGTACCACACAACAACCCATCATACCATTATTAGCATCCGCAGGCAGCCAATAGCCGATTACATTCTTGATGCCTTTGATTTTTTCGTTACTTGTATCTCGCAAAATAATACCGGCAGCAACCGGCAGGGGCTGCAAATCATCACTTGTATAATCGCATTGAACTTTATTAAGGTTGCTGCCCAGGTCAATTGATATGCGTTTGAACTCGCTAACGGTTCGCTCACCGACCTTCCAGGGAGCATAAGTCAATTCAAAAACGGAACGAATTGGGCCATTGGCAATGATTTTCCACGATTTGAAATTCCTCGGAAGGATTATCTTGCTATTTACCAGCGGCGCAGCCCCGCCGCAGCCGAGCGTATTACCAACTGTGTAAAAGTCACCGCCTTCACCGTAGTTAGCATGGTAGTTCGTTTCCTTATAGAATTTATCTATGACAGGATATGGAACACATTTGCCCCAGGCATCTATTCCGCAGGTGATGGTCTCACTTTCGAGTGCCGGGCCATACATCCGAAATGCCACCTTATCATTTTCCCAGGCGAAGTCATCCTTTCGCTCTGGCACAAAGCGGCAATAACTCTTTGTTTGCAAAACCGGCGTCTGCACTCCCGGTTGTAGTTTCATCAACAAAAAATCCCTTTTTTCTTTCGATTCAAGATTCGCCTGGAAAAGTAACTGAGGATTATTTTCATCGTCCACTATCTGGGTGACAAGAAAATCATTTGTCTTAATATCGAAGACGGCGACATTCTCTTTTGTCAGGCCGGCGACATCTTTGTTAAGTTCCTGCCAGGGTAGACTGATTGTTTCCCGGTCCCTTACGATGGCAGTGGGATTTGTGCCAATTATCCTTTTGACCGGAATGCCTTTAGCCATTATAGATTTTACCTGGTCAGGCTTCATTTGAGCGGTCAAACTCGCAGATTTTGAACCTATTTTGCAACTGGAAAATAATGCTAAAGCAAGGATTATTAAACAACCGATTTTATTTCTCATATTTGCCTCCGGTATCCAGCATTTAATATCCAAAGCCATTATCGAAGAACTATATCTACTGCCGATAAAATAACAAATAAACACTAATCATATTATGGAAAATTACACGACAAATCATCATTAAAGTAATTTCAGCATACGCGGCAGCCAGAGGCTGAACCATTCCGAAAAAGTGCATATCATTAGTGTAATAACCATCGAAATAAAGAACGGTATTATTTTATTTATTACATTTGTAACTGTTGTCTTGCCTATCCCGCAGCCGAGAAACAGACACGTTCCTACCGGAGGTGTGCAAAGACCAATGCAAAGATTCATAATCATAATTATACCAAAGTGCAGCGGATGAACGCCCAAACGTTCGACAACCGGCAGGAAAATAGGCGTAAAAATGAGTACTGCCGGAGTCATATCCATAAACATTCCGACAACCAAGAGAATCAGGTTTATCAAAAGAAGTATTACAATTTTATTATCTGTTAGTCCCAGCAAATATGCACTAATATTCTGCGGGACGTTTTGGGCGGCGAACACCCAGCCCATTGCCATGCTTGTGCCGATGAGCATGAAAACAATCGACGTAGTTACACCGCACTGCAGGAGAATCTTTGGCAGGTCGCGAATTTTCACCTCTCGGTACAAAACAACTGCAAGCAGAAATGACCAGGCCACCGCAACCGCCGAGCCTTCCGTTGCTGTGAACCAACCAGCGAGAATACCCCCAATTACGATAACAATCAAAAGCAGAGCAGGAATTGCAGAGAAAAAACGCTTAATCGCTTCTATTGTGGCAACAGCTTCGCCTTGGCCGTATTTGTGCTTAATGGAAATGACGGTGCTGACAGTCATAAGCCCCAGACCCACAAGGATGCCTGGCAGGATACCCGCGATAAACAGTGCAGCGATAGATACCGCTCCGCCGGTAGCAAGAGAATACACTATCATAACATTACTGGGAGGAATTAATAGTCCCGTGGTTGCTGCTGTTACAGTAACAGATGTGTTGAAATCCCGGTCATAGCCTTTTTTATTCATCAGTGGAATCATAAATCCGCCGACAGAGGAAATTGCTGCTGCTGCAGAGCCGGATATGGAGCCGAATAACATACACGTTATTATGTTAACAAGCGCAAGGCCGCCTTTGAATCGTCCGACAAGAACATTTGCAAAATCAATCAACCTCCTGGCAATTCCCCCGCGGTCCATTAAAAGACCTGATAGAATAAAAAATGGAATAGCTAATAAGGTAAAACTATCAATGCCGGTGGCAATATTGTGAGCAACGGCTGTAGCGGCAGGCAGGCCCATAAAAATAAATGCAAGGGTTGTCGAAATCCCCATTGCAAAAGCGACCGGCACATTTGCAAACAATAGAATTGCGAAACTCAGAACCAAAACAATAACAGGCAAATCCATTATTTATTCCCTTTTACCGACAAATGCCCTGAATCTCTCGCACATCCCAAGAAAGCTGTATATCACCATAAAAAATCCGCTTACGGGAACTGCAAGATATACGTATCCCATCTTGATTTTCCAGACAGGGGAAACCTGACCGAGTAGCAGTGTGCTTACAACAAGGTCAATACCGCCATACAACATAACATAAGCAGCGAATATAAGAATCAAGGCAAAGACAATCATCTCAATAAAAGTCCTTTTACCTTTTGATAATTTTCCGACAAAGTAGTCGATGCCCAGATGTGAACCCAAACTCAGCGCAACTGCCGCCCCAAGCAGCGCAACCCAAATCATAAGAAAGGTAGCAATCTCTTCAGTCCACTGGCTTGGATTGTTAAGCACCTTGCGTGTAAAAACCTGCCAGAGAACATCCAGCACCAGAAGAGCCATACAAATTATTACTACTGTTTCCAGGGCTTTGTCTAAAAAAATTTTAATCTTCTTTATCATTTACCTGACCTTCACAATTTCGTCTATCAAAGCGCCGAGAGAACCCTTTCTGTACTTGTCCCACATAGGTTGAACCGCCTTTATAAACGGCTCTTTATCGGGATGAATAATTTGAACGTTATTTTTTCTGAAAACCTCATAAGCTTCCTCCTCGGATTCTTTCCATAATTTTCTCTGGTATTCTACCGATTCGTCCACAGCCTCCTGCAAAATCTGTTGCTGCTCGGCAGTCAAATCTGCCCAGACCCGTGTGCTTATAATCAGAATGTCAGGCAGCATGACATGCTCGTCAAGTGAGTAATAATTGCATATTTCGTAATGACGCGACGTTAACAGAGATGGCGGATTATTTTCAGCAGCATCTACAACGTCCTGGTCAAGAGCAGTATAAAGCTCACCCCAGGGAATAGGCGTGGGAGAAGCACCCATCGTGGAAACCATCTCGAAGGACATCGGACTGTTCATTACACGGACCTTCATAGTAATGCCTTCTGCTGACAGGTCGGCGGGGCTGTTAATAGCTTTTTTTGCATAGAAACTTCTTGCGCCTGCATCGTAGTAACAAAGACCCTTTAACCGTTTTGATTCGCCGCTGGCAAGAAGTTTTTTGCCGATAGGACCATTGCAGACTGCCCAGAAATGATTAGGGTCTCTGAATAGATAAGGGATGCCGAATATCCTGAATTCAGGGACAAAAGATTCTATTACACCGGTAGATACTTTTGTCATAGATAAATAGCCAAGCTGCACAGCTTCGAGGCATTCCTTTTCATTGCCGAGTTGCTCGTTGGGATAAATCAGCACTTTCATTCGGCCATTGGATTTTTCCTGCACTTTTTCGGCCATATAAACCATCCCTTTATGAACAGGATGATTCGTATTCAAGCCATGCGCAAGGCGAAGTACCTTAACATTATCGAGAGCAAAAGTAGAACGGTTAATTAAGAAAATAAACGATATTAAAATAATTTTACGAAACATACCTTTATCTTTTCTATACCTATAATGAACTGCCCCCTTTTTTGGTCCAATGTCTATCAGATGTCTCCACAATCCTGTACTCCATCGAACAATGGCGTATGCAGCCTGATGTAGCCGACCTGTCGAGACAACTTGACAAAACCTGCCCCTGTCATATAGTTCAGTCTTCTATGAGGCCGGAACGATTATAATCCGTATGCCAACGTTCCACAACATATTTCATGTTATCGATATATACAAAATTGTCGCAAAACTTAAATTTATGAAAGTAAGGATAGGCACGCTCCGTTCAAAAAAGTATTGGAACAAAGGTTAGGCATAAAAGATGTGTTTTATCAAAATTTCTATTAAAACCGTCTTGTAAAAAAGATTCTTGACTGTTCAGAACGATTTCAATAAGATTATCGAAACTGTATGGAAAAAACTTAGTTTAAAGTAATGTAGGGTGAGCTTGGCAGGCCACTCAATAATGGTAATTCTCCGCTTACCTTGCAATAAATATTTTGAGGAGAAATTGCTATGGTACTTTTATCAAATCGGCTCGTAAAAATCATAATTATAACTTTCACTTCCATTTTAAGCTGTTCAAGTCTTTTGGCAAATACCCCACCTGTTGCGACGACAGCTCCGGTTCTTGGCAAAGCTTTACGCTACTGCAATCCCTTGCCTATTGAAACATCCTCGCAGAACGGCTCATCCCAAGGCGTCAGCCTCGGTGATGTCACCGTTGTGCGGGAGAACAACCGGTACTATATGTTCTGCACAGGAGGTGGCGCCTGGGTATCGGATGACCTGGTCGGCTGGAAGTATAACGCAGTTAGAGGCAACGTGCCGGTCGCTCCTGGCGTTGTTAAATACAACGGCTCTTTTTACATGTCTGGAAATAATTCGGCGCTTTACCGTTCATCTGACATACTCGGCCCTTATGAATCACTTGGAACATGGACAGACCAGAACGGCAAGCCCTGGACTGGAACCGCTAAGAACGGACGAAGCTGGAACGGGGCTTTTGATGTCTTTTTCTTCGTTGACATTGATAACAAACCTTATATGTATTATCCCGGCAGAGGCGTTGACGGCATTTTTGTTGTCCCGCTCGAACCTGATAACCTGACCAAATTTGCAGCCGCTCCCAAACTTCTTTTCAGCTTCGACAAATCTCATATATGGGAAAGGTACGGCGAGATGAACGAGTATTCGGACATCACCTGGATGGAAGGCCCATGGGTCATCAAACACAATGATACATACTACCTCGAATATAGCGCATCCGGCACCCAGTGGCTTACTTATGCTACCGGAGTTTATACGGCCAAAAACCCGCTTGGACCGTTCACTTATGCCCCAGGCAATCCGATACTTCGCAAGACAACTGGTGTTGTCACCGGCCCCGGACATGGCTGCGCCGTACAAGGCCCCGACGGAAACTGGTGGCAGTTCTATACCATCGTGCTGGCCAATCCACCCGGAGGCCGTCGCATCGGTATGGACCCTATTGGCTTTGACAAGGACGGTAATTTATTTGTTCACGGACCCACCGAAACACCCCAGTGGGCGCCAGGCGTTGTTGCCGACCCTGCTCGCCAGGGTGACTCCGGCTCCATTCCTTTGACTATAAACAAGCTTCGTGCAATGAATGCAAGAAGCAGCTTCTCAAGCCAGCGCACAGGCCATGAGGCTGCTTATGCCATCGACAATTCCAATGGCACCTGGTGGGAACCTGCCGAAGATGACACGCAGCCTTCTTTAACGCTGGACCTGGGTCCCGCAACTGAATTTGACGTAATTCAGCAATTCACAATTGACTCCTGCCGCATTGAATTTACCACCGGTGGAGGCAGAGGAGGTTTTGGTTTTGGTG
>CAZYWY010000126.1:0-6326 GCA_964651605.1 uncultured Pirellulales bacterium
ACAGGGTGATACAAATTATTTGGGTTATTGGGGGGAATTTTGCCCACTGAAATCGGAATTTGAAGGTCTTAGTGTTTCAGAATGGAATCGAAACTTGTACTGGAGCTGGTTATATTCGCTTCAAGCTTTACTAAAAAGATTTCCACAGGGCTATCCGAGCTTTATGCAGACATTTGCCTGGCAGAAAAAAGAGCTAAATACAGCCCTGGCTTCTTGGACAGAACTAAGACATGATACAATTCTTTATGCCAAACAAAGTTACACACCTGTTGGTGGCGGCCCTCCATCGACTCCACCTCCTCCACCGCCGGGTTATATCGAGCCTGTACCGGAATTCTATGGACGATTATTGGCTTTAACGCAAATGACCAGGTTAGGATTAAGCGATTACAACGCATTGTCTGTCCAGGCAACAGCAAGACTGGTTAATTTGGAAGGGATTCTGGGGCAATTAATAACCATATCAAACAAAGAGCTAACGAACCAGCCTTTGTCAGAAGCTGATTATTCGTATATCAAGTCTTTCGGTAAGACGCTTGAAAGTGCTGTTATCGGTGTTCAAGGACAATCGGTTAAAACAATACTTGTGGCGGACGTACACACCCATACCAATGAACAAAAGGTGCTCGAGGAAGGTGTTGGTTGCGTTGACCTGATTATTGTAGCATGTCCCACACCGGACGGCTCAGTCTTTTTAGCAGCAGGTCCTTTGTTATCTTACTACGAATTCAAACACCCAATGAGTGACAGACTCACTGATGATGCATGGCGAACTCTACTTGCTTCGCCGAATAAACCCGATAAACCTCAATGGTTCCAGCCATTGATAAAGTAAAAATCTATCTATATATTTTAAATAGGCAAACCATTCTTGTGCTTAAGGGAGTGGCACAATTTGAGACATATTGTTAAGAGAGAGTTTTAACCCGCATTTCTCACAAACCCTGATGTGGCATCGATTTTGACAATTGTTGAGATGCCGGAAGGTATCGAATTAGGTTGGTTGTCCATACAAACAGTGATTATACAATATTTGGAGGTGGAAACAGTCGCCATACATACCAAAAAAGGTCGAACAACCAGACTTTTATAATCTAAAGACATAGTATCTCCATTCTGTCACAGCAGTCTTACAATTTCCAGAAGTACACCCCGGCAGATATATTTCAACATCTCAGCCGAACCGGACGAAGGCTCTGCAACTGCCGGTACACAATCGCAAAAATCTCACGATAAGGCCAGCTCTGCGACAGTGACACCCATACCTTTCGTACCGTAACTCTAATCTGCGCTCCAATCTTGAGCAGCTTCAGGCGGCAAGCCAACCTCAACGACGGCGTAATGTTCTCTGCCGTCATCGACAAGATGAATTTTCTTATCGTGCTGCTCAACATTATCGATTATCACACGCCAAACATTCCATGTATCCTGACCTTTTCTCATAATCCTAATGTGGAAAAAGGTATTCCGATAGCAGTAATGCAACGTATATTCATTCCACTGCTTCGGCAACAGAGGCGAAAATGATAATGTATCCACTTTCACACTAAGACCTAACAGATGCTCAACCAGAAGTTGATACATCCATCCAGCGGAGCCGGTATACCAAGTCCATCCTCCTTGACCCTCGTGTCCCTGAGTAGAATATATATCAGCCGCCACCACATAAGGCTCGACTTTGTACACTGATGCTGCTTCCGGAGAATCTGCGCGACGAATAGGATTAAGCATTGAAAATAATCTCCAGGCCTGATCGGCATTGTGGGAACGGGCAACAGCGATTGCAGCCCAAATCGCAGCGTGAGTGTACTGCCCGCCATTTTCCCGCACACCGGGGATGTAGGCTCTGATATAACCAGGGTCCATCACTGTTCCATCGAAGGGCGGGTCTAATAAACGTATGGTTCGAGTTTTAGGTTCGATTAGCTGTGTGAGCGCAGATTGCAAGGCTTGATTCGCTCTTTTTGAGTTGGCTGCGCCGCTTAATATTGCCCAGGCCTGCGGTAACAAATCAATACGACATTGACTGTTAAGGGCGGAACCAAGAGGGCTTCCGTCATCGAAAAATGCACGCAAATACCACTGGCCATCCCATGCGTTTGTCTCAATATTACCCTGCAGTTTCAGTGCCTGTGCTCGGCATTTTTCCGCATATTTGTTATCACCTCGCTGCTGAGCAATAACCGCAAATGACTGTAGAATGTCGTACAGGAAAAAGGCTAGCCAAACACTCTCACCTAAACCTTCACAACCTACCCGGTTCATCCCATCGTTCCAGTCCCCCGACCCTATCAGCGGCAGACCATGGGAACCATATCGCAGAGCATGATCTATCGCACAAACACAATGTTCATAAACAGAGGCCGACTTTTCCGACACCTGCGGCATACCATAATGACTCTCTTCTTTCGGCTCAAGCGGAGCTGCCTCGAGAAACGGTATCTGTTCCTCCAAGACACCGGTATCACCCGTTGCTGCAACATACCGACAGGTAACATAAACCAGCCAGAGGTAATCATCTGAAATGCGTGTGCGTACGCCTCGACCAGATGGCGGATGCCACCAGTGCTGGACATCTCCTTGTCGGAACTGCCTGCTGGAGCACGTCAACAGATGCTGCCTTGTAATCCACGGACACTCATATAAAAATGCCAGAGAATCCTGCAACTGGTCACGGAAACCAAACGCTCCGCCGGATTGATAGAATCCGCTACGTCCCCAGAAACGGCAACCCATGGTCTGATACAGCAACCAGTGATTGACAAGCAAATTGACCGAAACATCAGGCGTTTCGACATAAACCCTCCCAAGATTGCGTTTCCACATCTCCCAGACCTCTTCGAGGACATGCCTGGCACCGTCAACACCGCTGCTCTGTGCCAGAAAATAACGCGCCTGTTGTTCATTGTCTGCGGCTCCAAGCATAAATACAACTTGTATTTGTTCCATAGGCGGAATTTCAACATAAGCCTGTATCGCCCCGCAAGGGTCACCGCCTGTAGCCACCTGATTCGATAGATTTACCCGGCGGAGCGCCGCCGGCGAACGGAGAGAACCGTTGCGTCCGATAAATTCTGTTCGTGAGGTTGTTAACGTCCGCTGAGGTTCGGTGCAGTTGAAAAACCCTATGCATTTGTTGAAGTCCGTTTTGTAAGTGTTAGATGCGAAAATGGCACCAGTTTGAGCGTCCAGCCGATTTACAACATTCATAGAATTCCGTGCACGGCTTTCTCCAAGCACCCATTCGACAAAACCGGTCAGACTTAACTTGCGATTGCGGTTCGAGAGATTACGAAGTGTTATAGCCGTTAATTTAAGAGGCATCTGCGGCGCCACATAAGTGAACGTTTCGGAAAAGATTCGTTCTTCCGTGTGCTCAAATGCGGAATATCCTAATCCATGGCGGGCAACATAAGAAGTTTGGCCGCGTACCGGCCACGGCATCGGCGACCAGAACTTTCCCGTTTCTTCGTCGCGAATATAGAATGCCTCGCCGCTGACGTCGCTAACCGCATCGTTGTACCATGGTGTTAAACGAAATTCATGCGCATTTTTGTACCAGGTATAGGCGCCGCCGGATTCACTAATCACCGAACCAAAGTTCGGGTTAGCCAAAACATTCACCCATGGAGCCGGAGTTACCACTCCCGGATGAAGCATGGTTATATATTCCCTTCCGTCAGGGGTAAATCCCCCCCAACCATTGAAGAACGTAAGGTCACGATGGGGTATCTGCATCTCCTTAGATGTCATTACTTCGAGCTTGCGAACCGGCTTGAGCAAAGGCAAGTCCGACGACGGCAGTGTATATTTGTCCAGATGCTCGGCCAAAGTCCCGACTCTGTCACTCAGTACAATTCTACTAATCGCGCGAAACAGCAGCCGGTCATCCTCTGGCATCTGATCGATACTCCGTACAAATATTCCAGCAGGCTGATTAAGTGCCTTAGCTTCCAGGCTGATATTTATAAGGCCGATGATAGCATCCATAAGGGTTTGCCTATAACCCATATAAGCTTCGCAAAGGATAACAAGATCTACACTTAATCCTTTACAACGCCAATACGCATGCGCTTTAACCACCTGGCGCACAAGCTCGAGGCACGACTGGTCAGATACACGAAGTAACACAATAGGTAAATCGCCGGATATACCATAAGCCCAAATATCTGATTGCCCTTTGCGATTACGGGCAATCAGGCTGGCGCGTGCGCGTAAACGAGGATTGGCATATATGACCAGACCTGCCAATTGGCTGAATAACTGACTGTCGGATTCTCTAATCTGCAATTGATGCAGCATGACCTGACTGTGTGTCCATGCCAGTTCAAACACTCGGTCAGCAAGATGGCTATCATAATATTTGTCAACAAGAGACATAGCCTTTGAACGGTTATTTCCAACACCCCAGATAGCATCCAAGGTAATCGATTGTCCCGGGTCAAGATGTATTTGACGACGCACGGACATAACAGGGTCCAGTACCGCACCGCAAGCGTCAGATAGAGCACCCGGATTTTTCATCGCTGCCGGATCTGCCGCTGTTTGACATCGTCCCAGGAAACGAGCGCGGTCCGTCTCAAAAGAAACGTTTTCAGAAACAGCAACATCGTGAACAACCATACCGTGAAAAAATACTGGCCATGTTTCTTCCGGTGATTTTGGTCGACGAAAACATAGAACGGCTGCTTTTTCAGGCACGATTTCTGTCTGCACAAACAAACCATGAAACGCAAGTTGTTCACTTGCATCTACTCCATTGAGAAGAACAACCTCTGCATAACTTGTAATTTCAAGATTTCGGCTGTACCCTGCAAGATTGGTGAGCAGCAACCGCCGCAACTCCACATCGTCCTCCGGAGAAACCGCTACTCGCAACTGAACTTTTACTTTTTCCCTGATTAGCTGAAACTCAGCAACCCCCTGCGAAAATGTTGCTTCATACTGGTCAAATTCCTGACCAGTAGGTTGAACGGTTGCAGACCAGACTTCTCCGGTATCGACATCTTTAATGTATAAAAAAGTACCCCAATGGTCTCGCGTAGAATCCTCCTGCCAACGTGTTAGAGACAGATTTTCCCATCGGCTTGAGCCACTGCCTGCGGAAGTAATGAGGACGTGATAGTGGCCATTGGACAGCAGATGAACATCGGGTACCGGCATATCTGCTCTGGCAAAGGAACGCAGAGCAACTCCAGCCGGTTCCTCTTGTCCATCTCTTTCGGGTTTTTCCGAAGCGACACCGATTTTTGCGCGAACCTCAGCGACAGGAACTCGCTCTTGCAGTAACAGCAAGGATGCGAGAACACGCGGGTCACTCGTAAATCGCTTCTGCATAAGTTGTCCAAATAAAGCATTGTCCATGGCAAGCAGACTCATTCCGTTATGATGTGCCATATGGGTTCGGACAATAGCAAAATTCTTTCCTTGAGGTACTCGGCTGCGCGTGTAGTCAATGGCCTCATAAAAACCATAGCGGCCTACGAAACCCTTTTCCGCCATTTCTTGAAGGTTTTGGCAGGCAGTCACCGGCTCGACCATTAGTGCCAGTGCTGCGGCATACGGTGCGACCACAAGGTCGTCTTTTAATCCGCGTTTGAGACCCAGCCCAACAACACCAAAGCCGCGATATTGAAATACTTTCTGGATATCAATCTGATTAAAACACGATTCAGAAAATCCCCACGGTATCCTATGTCGCAAGCCGTGGCTTATCTGGCACTGAATTGCTTCGTAGCAGGATTCGTTAAGCAGTGTTGCTTTATAAGTAGGCATAAACAATAGCGGCATCAAATATTCAAACATTGAACCGCTCCATGATATCAGCACTTTACCTTTACCATTTAGAACCAACTGTCGTCCCAGACAGAACCAATGGTCAATAGGCAACTTCCCAAGGGCAACACCAAGAAAACTGCTTAGTCTGGCCTCTGAAGCCAACAGGTCATAATATCCCGGGTCTTGCTGGTGTGTTTCAATATTATAACCAATAGACATCAGACGACGTGAAGCATCGTACAAAAAACTCATATCTATCTCAGACAGTTCACGACAGTGGTCTTGAAGATTTTCTAAAGCCTTAACGCGTTGAATGGCACGTTCCGCAGCCAGTTCCACCGTGTAACTCGATAAAGGTGAATCCGTCACGGTTGTAATGTCCATCAGCAATTTTATGTAAGCGTGTGATTGCCATTGTTCTATTCGCTTATAATAATGGAGAAAGATTCCGTTGCTGCCGAGCAAGTCATCTCCACTACCTGACCACGCCGATCGATGAGTTGGATGGTTCCTGTTGTAATGGTTCCTTGAGGCGTAAATACCACAAA
>CAZYWY010000127.1:0-6320 GCA_964651605.1 uncultured Pirellulales bacterium
CCTCAAATTTAAAATCACCTTGTCCGGGCTGTGTCTGCATTTTTGGTGTACGAGCAGCCGAGGCCTTTTCACAGGCCTGTTTTACCAAAGTTCGAAGCTGGCCTATATCAACAGGTTTTACAAGATAATCGAACGCCCCCAGCTTTAGAGCCTCCTTACAGGTATTTATAGTGGCATAAGCAGTTATCAGCATTACTTCAATGTTTTTGTCTATTTTTTTGGTTTCCCGCAGGATAGCCAGGCCGTCGATGTCACCACCCAGTTTTAAATCGGTAACCACAACATCAACCTGCTGATTTCGTATAATCTCAAGTGCATCCGAGCCGTTATAGACAGCTATGGCCTTTGCGCAGAATTTCTCAAGAGCTTCAGCGATTCCGTCTGCATGGGCCGGCTCATCGTCAATAATCAGGACTATGCAATCGTTTGCTTTCAGAGTAACACCTCATTGTTCCATACAGGGCAGGCTGATAGCAAAAGATGTCCCTTTGCCCGGCTCGCTGTTGACCTTTATTGTTCCGCCGTGTCCTTCTATAATTTTTCTGGCGATAGGCAGGCCCAGTCCTGTACCATTGGATTTGGATGAGTAAAAAACATCAAAAATACGCTCCAATTTATCCTTGGCGATACCGCTGCCGGTATCACTAATGCGAATGACTGCGTCTTTACCCAGCCGTTCCGTTTTAATCATAAGCTCGCCGTCCTCTGTCATTGCCTGCTGAGCGTTAATAAAAAGATTTAACATCACCTGCTTGAGCATATCCGCATCAACCATGCAAAAAAGCGGCTGATTGTAAAAAGCCTGCCTGATGAGCACCGAGTGACTATATGCCTGCGGCGAATAAAAATCAACCATATCACTTACAAGCTCGTTTATATTTACTTTGGACATTTGCAGCTCGGTTCTGTCCAGATATCGCAGGAAACTATCGAGTATTTGTTCGAGTCTGTCCGCTTCTTTCTGAATAACGGTTATTTTTTTTATCGCCCTTACGACGTTGCGTCCTGCTTTTTGACCGCTTTCGGTGGGATTGCAATCTTCTAGCTCTTCACTGACCAGCTTGAGGTTGATTTTTATAATAGACAGAGGATTTTTAATCTCGTGGGCAAGCTGACCGGTCAGCCTGCTTAGCTGCTCAAGCTGGTTATTGCTGTCCATATTTGATATTCAAGGCAGGATTTTAGCCCTTCTTGTCTTTGGCCTTGTCGATTTTATTCAGTTCAACCAGTGCTGCTTTGCGGGATAGCTTCAACCTGCCGTGTTCGTCTATGGCTAAAAGTTTCACTGGTATCAGTTCGCCCACTTTACAGACGTCTTCTGCATTCTTGACGTAACCTTCGCCAAGCTCGCTGATATGACAGAGGCCTTCGACTCCCGGTATGATTTCGACAAACGCACCGAACTCTTTTATCGATACCACCTTTGAATCTTTATATATACGCCCTATTTGGGGAGGCTGAGTAATCGTTTCTATCATTTCTTTGGCTTTGATGTGGCCGTCTCCGCCAACACAGCTTATATAGACAGTCCCATCCTCTTCAACCTCGATGGTCGTATTTGTCTGTTCCTGAATGCTCTTTATCATTTTACCGCCGGGGCCGATTACCTTGCCAATCAGCTCAGGGTCAATCTCAACAGTTATCAGCTTTGGTGCATAAACACTTAGTTCAGCCCGAGGTGCGCTTATAACATTATTCATAATTTTGAGGATTTCCAGACGGGCTGATTTTGCACGTGCCAGAGCCTCAACCATTATATTGTGTGCCAGGCCTTCAGCCTTGATATCGAGCTGTATCGCAGTTATGCCCTCAATAGTACCGGCAACCTTGAAATCCATCAGGCCGTAATGGTCCTCTTCGCCGATTATATCAGTCAGCAATTCATATCGTCCGTCATCATCGCAGACCAGCCCGATTGATATTCCGGCCACCGGCCTTTTTATTGGCACGCCGGCATCCATAAGAGCAAGTGTTCCGCCGCAAACCGAAGCCATTGAACTTGAGCCGTTCGACTCGGTAATATCCGAGACAATTCTGATGGTGTAGGCAAATTCATCATCGGGAGGTCTGACCATCTCCAGTGCTTTTTCAGCCAAAGCTCCGTGGCCTATTTCTCTTCTGCCGGGGCCGCGAGCAGGTCTGACCTCGCCAACTGAAAACGGCGGGAAATTATAATGCAGTGTAAAGTTCTGGGCATATTCCTCGAGCAGACCGTCTATAATTTGTGCATCTCTGATAGTGCCGAGGGTTACGCTTACCAGAGCCTGGGTTTCACCGCGAGTGAACAAAGCTGAGCCGTGTGTTCGGGGCAATATTCCAATTTCACAGGAAATTGGTCGAATGTCTTTATATCCTCTGCCGTCGGGACGTTTGCCCGCGAGCAGCAGTTTTTTCATTACCCGCCCTTCTATATCTTCGAGGATTCGTTTAACTATAATCTTGTCGCTTTTACCCTCTGGTTCGTCCGGTACATCGTCATCTGTTTCTAAAGCTGCCGGAGCCTCCTGCGGGCAGTACTGTGCATTGATTTGTGTATAAAGCTCCTGCACTGCATCATTGCGTTTGAGTTTTTCCGGTATCTGTTTCAATTCATAAAGTTTATCTGAAATTTGCGAAGAAATTCTGTCGTAAAGAGGCTGGTTAACCTCGGAAACGGTCATTTCTTTTTCAATACCAACTTTTGCTCGCAGTTCTTCTATCAACTCGCAGACCTGCACAACCGCTTTTTGGGCAACCAAAACCGCCTCAGCAATCGTCTCCTCGGACAATTCCTTTGCGCCGACCTCAATCATATTCACCGCATCCTTACGGCCACCAAGAAGCAAATTCAGGTCGCTCTCTGTCATTTGTTTGTGTGTCGGATTAACGACAAACTCTCCGTTTACTCTGCCCAGCCTGCAGGCACCGGTCGGCCCCATAAATGGAATCTTGCTTATCGTCAAAGCGGTGCTGGCACCAATCATTGCAAGAATATCGGGGTCATTTTCGAGGTCTGCACTTAGAACGTTGGCCATTATCTGGACTTCGTTAAAGTAATTCTTCGGAAACAACGGCCGAAGCGGCCTGTCGATTTGCCTGGCGGTCAGAATTTCCTTTGTACTTGGCCTGCCCTCCCGCTTGATAAAACCGCCTGGAAATTTGCCGGCGGCGCTTTGTTTTTCGCGATAATCAACACTCAACGGGAAAAAATCTGCATCATCCATTCGAGGCTCTGCTGAAACTGCCGCCACAAGCACAACGGTCTGGCCATACTGCACCATCACAGCCCCGTCAGCCTGTCTGGCGATTTTACCGGTTTCAATTGATAAAATTCTACCACCTATTTCTCTTTCGACCCTGCATACATCAAACATAAATTTCCTCTATTGTAAAAATATTTGCTAATTCAGCGGAATGCATTTGGCATACAATAAATAATTCCTTTGTTGGTCTATAGACCAAATGCCGATAATTGACATCTTGTCATTTTCGCAGGCCAAGCCGGGATATAATATCCTTATAATGAGCAGCATCCTTTTTGCCTACATACTTTAATAATGCCGTCCTATTCCCGACCATTTTCAGCAAACCACGCCTGGATGAGTGGTCTTCGCTATGAGTTTTGAGATGCTCGGTAAGGTCGTTGATTCTTCTGGTCAATATTGCAATCTGAACCTGGGCTGAACCGGTATCGCCGGCGTGTATTTCATATTCACCGACGATTTTCTGCTTTTCCTGTTTGCTCAACATCTTTTTCGCAAGTCCTTTCAAACTCTCATCTTTCATTCTATCTTTTATATTACAAAGGTAGCATTTTATCGGCCTGCCGATTTTTTTGCAAGTTTTTTTTGGACGCAGGTCGAATATAACCGCCAAAGAATAAAATTTAACCAGCCTTATCACAAATAAACAAGGCACAAAGATTTTTTCTTTGTGCCTTGCAAAATGCGTAAATTTATTGGTTTTCCGGCAACTTTATCCAACATCCGGATGTTAAGAACCCTCCTGGCTTGCGGTACCTGCATTTTCCTGCGTGTCGGAAGCCGCTATTGCCTGTTCGTCAGCAGTGTTCTTTTTAACTGCTTTAGCCTTCTGGGGTTTTTGTTCCCCAGCAGCATCCTTCTCAGCTTTACCGGCCTGCTGTGCTTTTATCAACTGAAAAGCATCGGCATCGGAAATAACCTTCTCAGGACCACTTGGCTGCTGAATTTTACTCTCATCATCTGTTTTCTGGTCTTCAGCCGCCCAGCGGACTCTTCTTAAACTCAAGCCGATTTTACGTGCATCACTATCCACTTTCAGGATTTTAACCTCGATTTCGTCACCAACTTTTACAACATCCTGAGGCTTGTCAACCTTGTGGTCGGCCAGCTCGGAGATATGCAAAAGTCCTTCAAGGTCATTCTCAAGCTCAACAAAAGCACCGAAATTGGTGATTTTTGCAACTTTGCCTTTGATAATTTGCCCCGGTATGTACTTCTCCGGGATAGCCCGCAGCCATGGGTCTTCGGTCATCTGTTTTATACCCAGCGATATTCGCCTCTTTTCCTCATTGACCTCAAGCACAACACACTTGACTTCCAGGTTCTTCTGAAGCGCTTCAGCAGGATGGCTGTGTTTTCGCGTCCAGCTTAAATCCGAGATATGTATCATACCATCAATGCCAGGCTCGATTTCCACGAAAGCGCCGAAATTAGTCAGGCTACGCACCTTCGCTGTAACAATTGTGCCGGGGGGATACTTTTGAGAGGCCACCGCCCACGGATTTGTCTGAGTCTGTTTGATTCCGAGAGATATTTCCTGTTTTTCCTTGTCAATATTCAGGACGATAACCTCTATTTCATCGCCGAGATTGACCATTTCGCTCGGATGAGAAAGACGTCTGGTCCAGCTCATTTCGCTGATATGAACCAGCCCTTCAATGCCCTCTTCAAGCCTTACGAAAACACCATAGCTCATTACATTAACGACCTTGCCCTTGACTTTTGCTCCTATCGGGTATCGTTTTTCGACATCCGCCCAGGGGCTTGAAGTCTTTTGCTTTAAGCCAAGAGAAATCTTTTCGTGCTCTTTATCAACGCCTACAACGAAACATTCGATTTCCTGGTCAATCTGCACAACTTCCGACGGGTGAGATATTCTGCCCCAGCTCAGGTCGGATATATGCAGCAGGCCGTCCAGCCCGCCCAAATCAACGAACACACCGAAATCGGCGATATTCTTCACGATACCTTTTCTCAACTGGCCGACCTCGATTTCATCGAGTATTTTCTCTTTGCTGCTCTGACGTTTTTCCTCAATCAGCTTCCGCCTGGATATAACGATATTTCGGCCTTCTATATCTATTTTCAGAATTTTGCATTCGACTTCCTTGCCGATGAATCTGCTTATATCGCCTGGTTTTCTGATATCGACCTGTGATGCCGGTAAGAATACAGGAACCCCGATATCGACAAGCAAACCTCCCTTGATTCGTCTTATTACCTTGCCCAGTACGACGTCGCCTTCCTTCTTTGTCTCGAGGATGCCTTCCCAACCTTTTATCAGGTCGGCTTTACGCTTGTTCAGCAGCACAAGACCGTTTTCAGAATCCGTATCCTCAAGAAGCACATCAATCTTTTTGCCAGGCACTATATCTTCCGGGTTGTCGAATTCATCGGCATCGACAATGCCTTCGCTTTTCAGGCCTACCTCGACAATTACATCATTACCTATCTGCGAGACAATTGTCCCCTGAAGAACCGTTCCCGGCAGGTGCATATCCACCTTTTTTTGCAGAGCCTGCTCCAAAAACGTATGCTCCTCTTCACCGAACATTTGATTGACCTGCTGGTTAAGGTCTTCCTGCGTCAAACCCAGCTTGCTGATAATATTTCTATCTACCATAAACCTTAAATTCCTCTGTGGAGTCTATACATCGGCCTGTTGGCGCCCCACAATTACGACAACAGGGGTCTGTGCAGCTTTGCACAGTTTAAATAGCGGTTAATAATTTACCATAACGCATTTGCCAACGCAGCAAACGCAGCTAACATTGCACCTATTCTATTATAGAACTTACAAGATTAACAAAACCATGCCGCAATTTCAACAATATCTTGCATTTTTTTTAAAAATAGCCTCATCAAAGACCATTCTGCACATCTTTGAGGTTTTGGACGAACTCATTTATTATCCAGTCGGGTGTTGAAGCACCGGCTGTAATACCCACTATCTTTTTGCCCTTCAGCAAATCCAGATCGGCGTCGGCGTCGTAATACATTTTTGTCATTGTGCTTTCCTCCGCTGCTTTTTCAAAAAAACTGATTTAATATTGTAGCAAATGGGAAATAAGTTATCAA
>CAZYWY010000128.1:0-6315 GCA_964651605.1 uncultured Pirellulales bacterium
TTTTCCCTTTTTCCTCGGCAGCAGGTTTTTCCTGCGGCTTTTCCTCTTTGGGCAGCTTATCAAGTATCTCCTGGAGAGTATTTGTAAGCCCCTTTTGCTCCATTGTCAGTTTTGTTCCGTCGAGCTTGATTTCTTTTATTTCTATGGCATCTTTCATTAGCGAGCCAATATTAAGGCTCACCAGACCCTGCCCAAGCTCCAGCAGGGTTTCGTTGGCGTAGCCTGGCGGATTTTTCACTACCAGACCGTCGATTTTAACCTGCCCTCGCAGAAGTGACAGGTTGATACTTTTCACAGTTACCGGCACACCGAGCGTTTTTGACCCTGCTGTCTCTATCCCTGCCTTAATTAAACTGTTACCTACAAATATAAAAGCAATCACAATAACCGCCAGCATAACTACCAGCGGGATAAGTACAAATCTGATAACAATTTTTTTCGCTTTCATTTTTCTGACCTCCAAAGAAAATATTGAAAAGCCACAACCTAATCCAAAATATTTATAACATATTTAGCTATAAAAGGCCAGACGAACGTTGCATCGGCCTGGATTTCCACAAAGCTGCCCTTCGGGTTCATTTTTCGCCAGCTCATTCCCTCCGAATAAGTACAGCCCGACAGATGTCCCGTGTCCATAACATCGGGACATATACGGACTCCGTACATAAATGGATTTTCTCTTAGTTTTTTAATGATGCCTTTTTTCATCAGCTTTTCTGCCCGGCCGTTTATAAGTTCTATCAATGGGCCAACATTTTGCGTCCAGTTTCGCGGCACTCCGCCGCCGATTGTGAAGATTCCGACCTTTTTTGCCTTTTGAATTATATCAATTAAAAGGGCATTATCCGGCTCGAAATCCATATTGACCGGTGGTTTTCCGGCATCTCTTTGGAGCAGGTTATAGGTATAAATATCATTGCCCAACTCCGAATCCCAGAAGGCAGGGACAAAGACCGGCACATCGGATAAATAGGCCGATTTCAGGATTGCTCTTTCTTTGGGAAATTTTTTTGCAAGATAGATTCCTATTTCTCTGTGAAATCGGCTTGGGCTGACGGGTTCGTCTTTGGAGATTCCGTCAAGAACCGCCTTCATTATTTCGTCGATATGGTCAAAATTTTCCTCCGGCTCAAGAGTATCCGTAACTCTGTTTAATTTTTTTTGTGCCAACACTTCATCGCTTACGGCGGGATTGTGTTTATAATGTTTCAGCCCTATACTTTCAACCAGGCTGTGAGCCATCGCTGCACCGGTTGTTGTTAAAGATTGAATTATTTTCTTATCGAGCATATCGCACAGAACCAGCCCCATCTGTGCAATCGTCATCGCCCCGCTCATTGTCATCAGAACTGTGCAGTCATTATCGAGAGTCATTTTTGCCAGATTTCTCGCCCCTGCTGCGACCTTCACTGCCAGTCCGCCGAAGCCCTTTAGATAATCCAGAAATTTTTCATCAACTGCGTTTTTCCGCCCGTCTATTTTTTCCTCAAGGTAAAGATTAACCAGAGCGACCGCATAAGCAGGGTCTGTAAAAATCACATCCGGAAAAAACCCGTCTCTGCACTGGCCGGGGGGCGATTTTCTGGTTTCATTTATGAATATCTTTTTCCCGCTGCAGGCAAATATGTCATCTTCGAATCTCTGGGGGAAGTCACCAAGTACGATTAAATTGGATTTTTGAGCTTTTGTTGTGGAAAAATCTTCCGGCAGTACGACCGACCTGAGCCAGCCTTTCTGCTGCATCTTTTCGAGCAGGCTTCTTAAAGGTGTTTTGTCTTTGCCGTCATAAATCACTACCGCCTCTTTGCCGGCTTTGAGCATTTCATAAATGCTGCTGCAAACCTCGCCGAGCATCCTTGCCCCAAATGAGCATTTACTCAGCCCATCAATTATTTGTGCAACAGTTTCTTTTTTCGCCAAATCCAGAAGCTCAAGTTCCTCTAATTTTATTTGTTTCTTATTCATTGATTTGTATCCCATAATATTACGAGCTGTTTGCGGGGCATTATATGCCTGTGCGGGAAATACTGCAATGTCATAATGCTGCGGTTCTCAAGCTGACTGATTAATACTGTCATACCCGCGCAAGCGGGTATCCAATTATTTTTTCTGGGCAGTGAATTCCCGCTTGTACGAAAATGACAAAAAAATTAAAAATATTTATTGACAAATTAAATATATTGATTATAATGCTGATTAAAATTGATATTTGAGGTTTTATGAGTGATAAAAAGCAACATTTGAATTTACCAGCCGGTTGCCCACTGTGCGGCGGCAGTCTCGAAATAACGCAGTTCAAATGCGAAAGTTGTGGCAGTGAAATCAACGGCTCTTTCATAGCTCAGGGGTTAGCTTTGCTGCCTGCCGAGCACCAGAGGTTTATCGCCGTTTTTCTTCGGCAGCGAGGCAGCATCAAGGGCGTCGAAGAGGAGCTTGGCATTTCATATCCTACAATAAACAAGATGCTCGACAATATTAACGCTATTTTAAGCACCGGTGCAGAGCAAAAACCGCTGACAAGAAAAGAAATACTCGACTCTATAGAAAAAGGCGAGATGAGCGTAAAAGACGCTGCTTTTATTTTGAAATCCAGAAAATAAGGAAAATATTATGGAAAGTACAACAAGTATTATTACTAAACATTCAACAGATGCAGGTTCTTTCTTAATTATTATTGTAATCATCGTTTGTGTTTGTTTGTCTTTGTGGTTACTTTGGAATTGGATTCGCAGAGGTAAGGGGCAAGGTGCGGATACCGGCGAGAGAAAACGAATAATGGAAATGATTGAGGCCGGCAAAATCAGCACCGATGAAGGCAAAGAGCTTCTTAATGCTTTAGGTAATTCAACCGCACTGAGAGGGCAGGAAAAATTCAGCCGAGCTGATGCTGCTATGTTAATTGGAGTGGCTTTGGTAATTCTCGGATTCTTCCTGCCCTGGGTATATATTCGCCTGTCTGAGGTTTTTGGCCAAGTTCGCATGCCAGATTTACCTGGTCTGACAGGTCAGAAAGGTACTGCGTATCAGGCCGGCTATCAGGCCGGCGCACTCGGCTGGGCGGTTTTCATAATAGCAATCGTCTCAGCAGTGCCTGTGTTTGTAACACCAAAGAACTTCCTATATAAAATCTTGATGCTCCAGATGTTTTTGTTAATCATCGGGATAGCTTTGGTAATGAGTGTCCTAATACGAGCAGGCGGTAATTTAGGCGAAGGCTTGGTAGCTTGCCTTGCGGGATTTCTCGTGGCACTTGTCGCATTAAAGGGAAAATTCAAGCAATTGGCTGCTTGAGAGTGTTTTCTAAAGGTGTCATCTTTTTTAACTTTGGCAGTATCGGAAATAAAATTTGTGAGAAAAATCGTAATCAGCACTACCAATCGCGGCAAAATCGCTGAGCTGCAGGCGGTTCTGGGTGACATAGTCGGCTGGCTGAATCTGGCAGATTTCCCTGATATAGAACTGGTCGAAGAGACAGGCCAAACCTTTGCAGAAAACGCACGTCTCAAGGCATTGGGTTACGCAAACCAGACGGGTCTTTGGGCTATTGCCGATGATTCAGGTCTGGTTATTGATGCACTCGACGGAGCGCCGGGCATCAAGTCGGCACGTTTTTCGGGTGTTCAGCTGCCCGGCGAAAAGGCCGGCCTGATTGACCACCGCAATATTGCCAAAGTTTTACAGCTTATGCGTAATGTCCCGCCGGAAAAACGCTCCGCCCGGTTCGTCTGCTGCCTGTGTCTGGCTGCTCCAGGTAAAATCCTGCTGGAAGCGGAAGGGACTCTTCAGGGATTTATTAACGCTCGCGAAATTGGCCGGAACGGCTTCGGCTATGACCCGGTTTTTTTTGTGCCTGCACTGAATAAAACTGTTGCCCAAATGACCGCTGAGGAAAAAAATGCTATTTCGCATCGCGGCAACGCCATCCGCGAACTAAAGCCAAAACTTTTGGAAGTTCTCAACAATTCAAAAACAAACAGGTGAACCGAATTTTGATATGAAAATCGCACAGGAAACATTCGCTCTAAATACACATCATCGTTGCGAATTGCTCGATATCAGCGATTCTGTCGCAGAAATTGTCAGCAGAAGCGGTATAACCTCAGGCGTTGTAACAATCTACTGCCCGCACACCACGGCGGCAATCACTATCAACGAAAACGCCGACCCATCCGTCCCGCACGATATACTTCTGACCCTGGATGAGCTTTTTCCGCAGCATCGGCCCGGCTACAGACACTCCGAAGGCAATTCCGATGCACACTGCAAAAGCTCGCTCATCGGCTGCAGCGAACAGGTACTTCTGAAGGATGGTCGGCTTCAATTCGGCACATGGCAGGCGATTTATTTCTGCGAATTTGACGGACCCAGAAACAGAAAAGTTATCGTTCAGGTCTGCGGCCAGTAGAATCGTCTGAAAGAAATTTTTTATCGCTGAAACGGGCCAAATCAGTTATTGTGCTGCGATGTTAAAAATCGGCAGTTTAATTTTAAGCGTTCCTTTTATACAGGCGCCGCTGAGCGGCTACAGCGACCGGGCGATGCGAAGGCTGGCGCTGGATTTCGGGGCGCCGCTGACATTTTCAGGGGTGGTATTGGCTCAAAGCGCCGCCAACCCGCGAGTGATGCGTAAGAAGGAATTCAGGCCCAGCGACGATGAGCATCCTGTCGGGGCACAAATTCTCGGCAATGACCCCGATACGATGGCAAAGGCGGCTGTTGCACTGCAGGAGGCGGGCTTTGACATTATCGACCTTAACTTCGCCTGTCCTGCACCGAAAGTCCTTCGGCGGGGCAGGGGAGGCTTTCTGCTGAAGCAGCCGAAAAAAGTTATGGAGATTTACGACCGCGTGCGGGATGCGGTAACTTGCCCGCTGACGATGAAGCTGCGCAGCGGCTACGATTCGAGCAGTGGAGCGTTCGATAATTTTTACGAAATAGTCAGCGAAGCTGCCATGCGGAAAATCGACGCACTGACAATTCACAATCGGCGAGTTCTGCATAAATTTACCGGCCAGGCGGATTATGGCCTGCTTTCGGAAATCAAACGCAGTTTCCCCGAAACAATTATTATCGGCAGTGGTGACAATTTTGCTGCGGCAACAATCGTTGAGCGCATCAGGCAGCATCAGCTTGATGGTATGATGGTCGCTCGCGGGGCGGTGGGCAATCCGTGGATTTATAAGAGTCTCAATGCACTCTGGGCGGGCAAGCCGGCGCCGGCCCCGCCCGGCCTGGCTGAGCAGGCGGAGGTGATGCTAAGACATTTCGAGATGCTCTGCGGAATACTGGATGCTAAAAAATGCGTGGGACATTTTCGCAAGTTTCTGGTGCAGTATTGCAAACTTCATCCGCAGCGAAGGCAGGTGCAGAGGGAGTTGATGGCCGCCTGTACAGGCCAGCAGCTTGTTACTGCCATAAAAAAGTGGTATTTTAATGCGTAACAGGTGATTTCTATATTTGAGATGTTGAACGATACTGAAATTCAAGAATGAAATTACTCTACCAAATTTATGTAGATACGTCCCCTTCCTGCGTATGGCAGGTGCTTGGCGACCCGAACTTGATGGAGTTATGGAATCCAAAATGCGTTCGCAGCCAGGCCGATAAAGGACCTTTTGTAGCCGGCTATACATACCACGCGACCTTTGTACTGGGTAGAAATTCCGAAAAAACAGTGGAATGTCTGATTGAAGAATATCAGCCGGAAAGAATACTTACGATAAAATACTCCGGTAATGCCTTTAAACTTGGGGGATACGTAAATGAAACCTTCCTTTTGTCTGCCCAAAATCGTGGAACAAAAATAAAGCAGGTTGTCGATTTTACGCATTCCGGCGTTCCGTTCGTCATACAGTTGCTTATGAAATTCATACATACGGTGGGATACTCGGTTGGCAAAGGTCCTTTAGAAGGCATAAAAGAGCTGGCAGAACAAAACTGAAACACAAAGTCACCTCTACAATTTTTTTAGAGGTGTGAAATTTTAGTTAATAATTTTTGATTAATAAATATGAGGGATATCATTATGAATGTTATAAAAACCTTTAATAAAATTTTTATGATTCTATCCTTAATTGCCTTTGTAACTTGTACTTCTCAAGCAGCGAGTAACAAAGATATCGACCCGAACATGATTGAGGTTAGTCTCATTCCCGAAAAAGCAACTTTTATGCTTGGAGAGCCAATTTATATATCGTTCATCGTCAAGAATAAATCTGACCAGAACCTACAGGTTATTGTTGGCGGAGATTACAGAAATGCACTCGGTCGGCCTGAATCTTTTACCGTCACCACTATAGATAAAAATGGCAAAAA
>CAZYWY010000129.1:0-6308 GCA_964651605.1 uncultured Pirellulales bacterium
GGGTTAATTACAGCGTTGGCGTCCTCCTGTGGGTCAGCGTGCTGACAGTTATTTCCGGGGTCTATATATCCATTTATTCCCTCTTCCATATATAACTGGTCATATTGATATTTAATGGTATCAAGTGCAAAATACGCAGGTGTGTTCATACCCCAGGAGCCGGTGTCACTTGAACTGAGTGTGAACTGAAGGCTTTTAACCTCGCCCAGCGAGGTTAAATCGACATACTGCCATGTATTGACAATAAAATCTTTATTATTGTCGGTAAATCTATAATCTGCCAGGTAGAAATTGACCGCTCCCGTTACGGCTCCCTGAGCATCCTTTCCCGTAATCGTCAATAAAAACCAGTCGGGGTCATTACCGCCTGCACCGCCGAATTTCTTGGCGTACGCATCGCCATTGAGCATTGAATAAAAAGCCGTGTTGTTATTTGTTACATACAGCCCGTACACAAGATGAGGCTCATCAAATGTCATAACGGGGATATTCAGCCAGCCTACATAGCAAACGGCATAGTTTTGCGAATCGGCCTGGCCGACGCCGGTTATCGCATTATATTGACCGGCTGAATTTATGTCGGTGATGTTCGAATGTGAAAAACCATCCCAGTAATACGATGTAGCATCGTAAGACTCATAGTAATTATTAAACCAGGCCCCTGAGCTGGCGAAACCGCCTGTCTGGTCAGAACCATTCCAGAAAGTCTCTTTCGACAGAGACAATTCGTCGAATGTTATAACTGCCGCACCTGCAGTCGAGCAGAAAGAAAAAGTCGTTATAAAATAAACCAGGCACAATAAGTTTCTCATTTTTTCTACATTTGTTTTCTTCAGTTTCATCATCTTTTTCACCAATAAATAATTTTAGTAATAAAAAAAGCCGCCGTCTCCACGAAGGAAACGGCGGCTGCCTTACAACTTAATATGCGACCGGGGTCAACAAGTCCCGGCCGGCATTATCACACCTGCGTTCCATTTCGCGAGAACACCAACAACATCATACGTTTGGAGTGTAACCAACCACAGGCAGGTTTTCTGACTTGCGTCCTACCTTAAAAGCCTTCCCGTCCGTTTTATAATGACAGTGGCAAAACTATTCTCGGATTTCCGACCCAAAACTGGCCGGAGCAGACGCTCACAGCGGCGCGACCGTTGCGGATTTCAACCGCATTCCCATTTGAGTATCTCAAGGCAAGTGCCTCAAGACCTGCAATTGGATTCTTTCATTTTCAAAGAGCAGAATTATTATTACCTGTTGTTTTTGCGCAGGTCAAATAAAAAAATCTGTAACACGAAGTTTTTTTAAATAGAGCTTACTGTTACAGTTAATATCCGTGCCCAGAAGTGGTCTGGGGTAATTTTGAACGCCAGATTTCAACCAGCAGGGGCAGCGGCTTGCCCCATTCTTTGTAAAGGTCGATAAGACTATTGACTGTATCGGCAGTGTCGGGATGATTCCAGCCAAGCAGACGGCTTCTGCTTTCAACCGTATCATTGAAAAGTTTTTCTGCATTTTCGTATTGTTTTTCTGCCTTATAGACTTTCGCTAAACCATTCATCACATTCAAAGTTTCAGGGTCATCCTCCGAGAGCTTATTGGCGCTGATTTCGTATGCCTTGAGCAGTTTTTGCTCGGCATCCTTGTACTTGCCCTGTTCGAGGTACAGCATTCCAAGACCATAGAGCGGATAAAACGCATTTATACTATCCGGGCCAAATGCTTTGTTTGCATCTTCAATTGCCGTCTTGTATAGTTTTTCGGCCTCATTGTAACGCCTCTGGTCGAAACGCCCCTCATAAGTATAGACCATAGCAAGATAACTGATGAACCGTATGGTATTCGCATCCCGCTGCCCCAGTTTGGAACGGCTTGTATCGAGCATTTTTTCGTACATATTTTCTGCATCTGCATATCTTCCCTGTTGCAAATAGACCTTGGCAAGAGCCTGCATAGTGCTGAGTGTATCAGGATTATCAGGCTGAAGGTATTTATTACGTATCGAAAGAGCGCGAAGAAGCTGTATCTCAGCCAGGTCATCGTAACTTATATTATAATATGTTGTACCAAGGGTCTGACGAATTGCAGCCTCAACAAGAGGCTCCTGGGCGAATCTGCCTTCGAGTTTTCTCGATGCCGCATCAAGATAAGAACGGATTGATATCTCCCCCGACGAAGAAACATAAGGGTCAACAGAAGCCAGCAGGTCATTGCGCAAAAAATCGCTCACATCCTCTGAGATTTTTGCCTGCCTTTCAGCCTCGGCACGAGACCTAATCGCAATTACGGCAAAAGTTGTCGAGACAATAACACTGGCCATTAAAACCACCAGAACGACCGCAGCAGCAGTTACCAGAGTTCTGTTGCGCTGTACGAATTTTATCAACCGATAGACAGTTGACTCAGGCCCGGCAATAAGCGGAATACCACGCAGATAATTACGAACATCATCGCCAAGCTGGGAGGCCGACCGATACCGCCTTGTGCGGTCCTTGCGCATCGCCATCAGTGGTATCCATTCAAGCTCTTTGGCAAGATTTCGCTCCAAATTGGATACCGTTGTATTGCGATTCTGGGCTACTTTTATTGCATCGTCACCCAGGTTCATCAGGCGGGTACTGGGCTTTCTCGGCTCCTGCTCACAGATAATCTGGCGGATGTGTTCGATGCCGCCCTGTCGAAGCGACTTGGAATCGAACGGCAAAGTGCCTGTCAGAAGCTCATAAAGCAGCACACCGAGCGAATAGACATCCGTGCGTGTATCAATATCCTGTGCGCCCATCTCAGCCTGCTCAGGACTCATATACTCAGGAGTTCCCACAAACTGC
Organism: uncultured Pirellulales bacterium; assembly: GCA_964651605.1. Classification (GTDB taxonomy): domain Bacteria; phylum Planctomycetota; class Phycisphaerae; order Sedimentisphaerales; family Anaerobacaceae; genus JAFGPS01. Next base: position 2,829 of record CAZYWY010000129.1, read on the forward strand.
CCCTGTCCGGTGTAAAGCGTCCGCTCTGTCAAAGGCTGAGTTATAGCCTTCGATACACCGAAATCTATAATCTTAGGCACTGCCTTGTCGCCATGAATAGAGACAAGAATATTGGATGGCTTGATGTCGCGATGAATTATCCCCTTCTGATGGGCATACTGAACGGCATCGCATACCTGAAGAAAAAGCTCAAGCCTGTCTTTGATATTTAGTTTCTGACGGTCGCAGTGTTCTGTAATAGATATGCCTTGAACGTTCTCCATCGCAAAATAAGGCAAACCCGCCTCGGTAGTTCCTGTATCATAAACTGGAGCAATATTAGGGTGATTAAGCAGTGCCAAAGCCTGGCGTTCTGCCTCAAACCTGGCGATTACCTGCTTGGAATCCATCCCCGGCTTAATCACCTTCAGGGCAACACGCCGTTTTACGGGTTTATCCTGCTCAGCCAGATAAACTATGGAAAATCCGCCTTCCCCAAGAATGCTAAGCAGTCTGTATGGGCCTATTTGCCCGATTTGCTCGGTCTGGCTGTCGCTGAAAGAGTGGGTTGGCCCTGAGCCGTTACTATTCTTCTGTTTGTTTTTTTCTTCTTCGGGTTTTTTCATAGTTTCTCAAAATAAGCGAACATTTACACAAATTTCATAAAGTAAGACGCTTGAAAAGCACAAAAAATTGGCAAAATTTAAAAAAATTGACTCTGTCGCTTATCGCCATTATTATATTAAAAGATGTAAGGTGAAAAATGTAAATTCAAAAATGAGAATTATATGGCTTCAATTGTTATAATATCCGGTACACAAAAAGGGCAGTTCCTGCCGCTTGGCAAACGTATTAATGTTATAGGACGAGCAGAGGCATTGCCTATGCAAATCCTCGATGATATGGTTTCCCGCAAGCACCTTCGCATAAGATACGACCAGGATACCAACCAGTACATCGCCGAGGATATGAACAGCAAGCACGGGGTGTTCATAAATAACATCCAGATAAAATCGCCTACAGTTCTTAAGGAAGGCGACCAGCTCGTAATAGGCCAGACATCTCTTCTATTCACTGATAAGGAATTTGAAGATAGCGAAAGTGTGCTGGAGCATTACAAAAAAGCCGGCGAACGCCAGCGTCCGACTATGCTCGAATAATCCTCTATTATGAGATACAAAATACACATTAAGGTATTGAGGTTTTATCAGGATATAATAGAGTCTTATGTAGAGGTTTTCCGGTGAGCTTACATTTTACAAGACAGTAACAGAGTTTAGAATTTTGAAATTTGAAGCTCTTCTGAAGATTGAGGGAGGTCTTAAAATGGGATTTAATTATAGCACTTGTCAGATAAGAAAACGCATTTTTACTTGTTGTCTTTTAATGTGTTTGGTGAATTCCTATTTAGCGGCAGCAACGGAGACATCTTTAGAGAAATTATTTACAGATGCTTTGAACGCAAAGGGGCAGGCTTATATAGACATCCGGCAAAAAATCCTTTATTTATCCCCACAAAATGATTCGTATCTAAAAGAGCAAACGAAAAGTGCTGATTTAAAAGTCCGCCTAATTGCTCAAGCGATTTTAGAGAGAGCTGAAAAACCACAGGAATATCGGCATTTCGAAGAGTTGATGATTGTTCCGATTACAAGAGCAGTGAAACAAGGAGCCGGGACGGAAGGTGGAGTAAGACCATTTGAAACGATTAAACGAATTACTCAGAATTCTACACCTTTGGAGAAACCTACATATTGTCATGATGATTCGGCTTATTTATTTTTGGCTGAAATGGCACTGAAAGATACAATGCATGATGTACCGGAGTTATCCGAACAAGTTGAATGGACAGATGACCAAAAGGTTTATACGATAGATAAAGCAGCAGAGATGTTAGGAGTTTTACCTTCGACCGTAGAAAAGTGGCATCAAGCAGGGCTTTTTCTTTTACAGTGGCGTCAACCCGGATTTTCCCTTTCAGAACGGTATCAAAGTCCACCCATTCAAACAAGAGGTGATGATATGTCCGCTCTTGTTAGTCAGTTACAAATCAGAAACTTTTACATATATTTTTCGGACAAGATAATCAATCCTGAATATCTAAGAGGCAATCAAGCCGCATCGCGAGTTGGTCATGCAGATGCTATGTATGCCGCTGAACGATTTCAACAGGATCCTGGAATTTTGCTTCGATGTTATGCTGTTTTAATGCTTAGAAATTTTGCAAAGCCCGAAACTCCTGAATTACTTTACGAGATTTATAAAGTCGATACTTCAGAATATGCTCGGTTATATTGTGTGGAGGGATTTTCAGCAAAAACACAAGTAGAGCAAATACGGCTTGCTATGAAGGATTTTTCCATACGTGTTCAATCAACGGGTACTATTAGGGGTGCTATAGTGAAACCGCAGACGGTAAAAGTCCCTTCTGCACTCATTCGAGAAGAGGCATTTATTAAATCAAGAGAAAATCCGGACGCCTTTACTGTATCTGATTACATTGAAGCAATTATTCCCGGCAATGATGAATTAAACCTGAAAATTGCTAAAGTCCTACTAGAAAAAGGCGATATTGCTGCAATTAAACCATTAATTGAAATGCTTGGGCATAGTTCTTCAAACAGAGTTTTTATAGCTAAATCAATAATTGCCCTTGATCCCAATAGTATGTATAAAGCATTAGAACATCAGGATTCAAGTATTAGAGAGAGCGCATGGGTGTCATTAGCTTATTCTGATGTCAATTTTCCCCTTGAATTGGAATATTTAATCAAACATTTAGATGACGACCTTGTAAAAATGTATAGTTATATTAATCCAATGCTTAATTCAATTATGGAGCTAATTGCAAAAGACTACCCTGATTCTCTGGTGAGTTTTCTTGATAATGGAAATACTGGGATTAGGAAAAGAACATTAGATATATTATTAACTGAACCAGAAAAATACTTACCAAAAGAATCGCTGCCAATAAAAGAGCTTTTACTTTCATATGTTCATGACGCAGATCCTTCATTCCGACGAACAGTATTAAGTAAATTAAGCAGATATATTTCTGATAAAGGAATATATGATTTGTTTTTAGATGCACTAAAGGATTCTTACTATGGGTGCAGAATTGAGGCAATTGACAATCTTGAAGATTCTGCCGAAACAGTGTCAATTCTGGATTCTCTTTTATTGCAGGAAGAAAATGATTCAGTTCGTATTTCTGCGGTTGATAAACTGCAATTTAGTAAGGAACCTTCGAGATATAAAGTATTTGTTAAGTTAGTTCAAGATGATAGATATGAAGTTCGCAGAATTGTCGCCAGGCAGCTAAGCGATTGGGGAGACGATCAGGTAATTAAATTAATGGAGCTTTTATTAAATGACTCAGATTTAAGGATACAACGAATTGCAATTACCTATATTGCAGATAATGATATAGAATTATTGAAAAAAGTTTTATCAAACGTTAAACCTGAACTACGTTGTACGGCATACAATTCATTAGGGGCA
>CAZYWY010000130.1:0-6296 GCA_964651605.1 uncultured Pirellulales bacterium
GCAGACCTTACCGTATCCTATTGTGACATTCAGGGCGGGAATTCCTCGGCATCCGTCTATCGGGGAACAAAAAATAATCTCGTATGGGTTGATGGCACCAACATCAACAAAGACCCGCTGTTCGTCAGTTCCTACTACCTGAGCCAGACGGCAGCCGGCCAAATCAAAAACAGCCCCTGTGTTGATGCAGGCAGCGACCTGGCAGCCAACATCGGGCTTGGTGATTACACTACCCGAACAGACGGCATTGCAGATACCGGCAAAGCTGATATAGGTATGCACTATCCGGTTGTCTCAACACAATTCAGATTAACCGTCAATGTCATCGGCTCGAACCACGGAACCATCACACCAGTCGGAGGATTGTTTAACAAATATTCTGTTGTAACTCTGACGGCAACGGTGGATCCGGGCTACCGAGTCAGGTGGACTGGTACAGATAATGACGCATCTTTTGCCCTTACCAACACTGTAACAATGTCTTCTGACAGGACGGTAACAGCAAAAATTGAGCAGCCTCAAACAATCAGAGTGCCGGATAATTACCGCGTACTACAGGATGCCATCGACGCAGCAGGCGACAAAGATGTCATTATTGTTGCCCCCGGTACATACACGCAAGAAAGTGATATTACCATTTCAGGTAAAAATATTACAATAACAAGCACCAATCCGGATGACCCAACAATTGTAGCCAATACAATATTGAGCCGTGGAGTCATTTTCACAAGCGACTGCAGAGCAGGTACCGTTCTGAACGGCGTTACAATCACAAACACATCCCACGGGGGCGGCACTCCCAGCACACCGACTCAACCGGGTACGGATGGATACCACGGCTCAGATGGTGAAGGTGGCGGTATAATAATCAATCCCGGCGCAAGTCCGACTATCTTAAACTGTGTTATTTCTAACTGCTCTGCCACAGGCGGCAATGGCGGCAGCGGAACTGCCGGCTCCAATCAGGGTGACCCCAGTGACCCGGCTGACCCGAATTCAGCCACACTTTCTGCCGGACAGAAAGGCGGAGATGGCGGAAATGCAGGCAGCGGTTATGGCGGTGGAATTTTCTGCGATGTCCAAAGCAGCCCCACCATTAAGAATTGTACAATATCCAACTGCACAGCTACAGGCGGCAACGGTGCAAGTGGTTCAGCCGGTGGTAACGGCGGCGGTGCAGGCGGTCAAGGCGGCAAATCCGGCGGCGGAATCGGCGGCGGAATCTATGTCGCAAGCAGAAGTACACCTGTCATTATGGACTGCAATATTACCGATTGTACTGTAACCGGAGGCAATGGTGGAAGTGGTGGTGCTGGCAGCGACGCAAATACAACCTCCGGCGGCATCGGAGCAGATAACGGCAGGGCCTACGGCGGCGGAATATACTTTGCTGATGGTGCTGTTGTAAATGTCTATAACTGCACAATCACCAACTGTACAGCCACAGCAGGAAATGCAGGCAACGGTGGAACAGGCTACGGTATTGGCGGCAGTTCCTTGTACTTTACGTATGGCCCATACTGGAAAGAAACCGCACGCGGCGGCGGAGTATATTGCAGTACAGACAGCAGGATTACACTGGAAAAGTGCGTCATCAGTAATAATACCCTTGTCGGCGCATCGAGCGGTACTGGCGCAAATGGTGCTTCACCAAATCCCGCCTATGTTATTCCGATTCACGGAGCAGGTGTATTCTGCGACGTAGGCTCATCGTCATATCTGCTGCGATGTGATATTAGCGGCAATACAGCGCCTGACCCCAATAGTTCAGCCTCTCATCTCGACCCGTATATAAGCTATGGTGGCGGAATTGCGGTAATCGAGGCTAAATCTGCTGTCATTGATGATTGTAATGTCACAAATAACTCTTCAATAACAGGAGGCGGCATTCATTGCGGAAAAACAGATACCACAGTAATCGACTCCTTCTTTGCAATTAACTCTGCATTTATCGGTGGCGGTTTATCCTCTATTGATAATACAGCCCTGAAAATAATCAGGTCTGAATTCAGCCAAAATGACGCTAATGCCACCGTTGGCCAGGGCGGCGGAGTATATTGCTCATCAGTACCGGCAAGTATTATGGACTCATATTTCCACAATAACATTGCATCGGTTTCAGGCGGCGGCATTTATCTGACCGGAGCTACGGAAACTCCGCAGCTCAACAACTGCCTGATTTTGAACAACACAGCCGGCCGTGACGGCGGCGGAATTTCTGCCAACTGGTACGCCGACCCGGTCATTTCAAATTGTACTATTGCCAGTAATATTGCACGCGGGACAACCGGCCAAACGAGTAATAACGGACTGGGCGGAGGTTTCCACGGCGCTTATCAAACCAACTCGGAGATTATAAACAGCATCATCTGGAATAACGTCGCCCTGAAAGGCAACGAAATTGCCTTAGGCACCGGCTTCGCCGACGACCCGAGACCTTCTACCGTAACAGTATCTTACAGTGACATAAAGACGTCCTCGGCAAATTCCATCTTTGTCAGTACCGGCTGTGAGTACAGGCAAGGCAGCGGCAATATCTCCAGCGACCCGCTCTTTGTGAGCAGCGCTTCAGGCAAAAATTATTATCTAAGCCAGACTCTTGCCGGCCAGTCGCAAAACAGCCCCTGCCTCGATAAAGGCGCAGATACATCGAGTTCTGTTGGCCTGACAGCCTACACCACACGCACAGACCAGCAGCCGGACACCGGAATCGTGGATATGGGTTACCACTATCCAATCGCTGAGTCCTGCAAACTCTGCGACCTGGCTTTTGACGGCATTATCAACTTCAAGGATTTTGCATCATTCGCTCAAAAATGGATGTCTGAAGGCTGTACGGCAGGCAACTCCTGGTGCCAGAATGCCGATATTACACGGGATGGTAAAGTCGATATAAAGGACCTGGCTTTCCTGGCGGACTGCTGGCTCGTGCAGGATATTAATCCGCCGACACCAAATCCGTCACAATGGATGATAGCACCTTATAAGATCTCGTCAACTTCAATCAGTATGACAGCGGCTACCGCTACAGATGCCTGGGGTTGGACGGTCGAATACTACTTCGAGAATGTTGCCGGCGGCGGACACAATAGCAGCTGGCAAACAAGCCCAACATACACAGATACGGGCATAGTTCCTTATCAGCAGGAGTATAGTTATAGAGTTAAAACCCGTGACGGCGTACATAATGAGACCGACTGGTCAACCACACTGGCTGCAGGTGGTGCTGACACAACACCGCCGGCACCGGCACCAGTCATCGACATAGCAAGGGTAACTGTTACAGAAGACTCCATCTCATTGTGGGCTACCGACGCAAACGACGACAGCGGCGTGGAATATTACTTTGAAGCTGTAACTCCGGGCGGACACAGCAGCGGCTGGCAGGATGAACCGAATTACACCGACCCGAACCTGACTCCAAATACAACTTATGGTTACAAAGTCAAGGCAAGAGATAAATCGCCTAATCAGAACGAGACAGTATTCTCTGATATTGTCTATGTAAAAACATCCGTGGCTGCCGATACGACTCCTCCGACACCGAACCCGATGACCTGGAGCGATACCGGAAATGATCCGAATGACCCGAATGCTACCGGAGTACCTCGTGAAATACTCAATCCGGACGCTAATGGCTGGTGGGACCGCTACGCAGTTACGATGACAGCAACAACTGCAACGGATGATACCAGCAACGTTGAATATTACTTCGAATGCACCAGCTCTGGTTACAGCGGCTTCAGCAGCGGCTGGATAACCGAATCCACTTATACGGTTGTCTATGGCAGCGCCCCCGGTTTTGGCCTGAGGTTCCGAGTCAGGGCACGTGATACGTCCCCCAATCATAATATGACGGCCTGGTCAACAACTGAAACAGCTATACCTTACTCGCCGTGATGACCAGTTAAACTCTGATGCCCTGGTTATTTGGCAGTTGTGGTATCTGTGTCTGAGATGTTTATTAAAGTTGGCCGGTTGTGAGTTCCGTTATAATTAAGGACGCTTGTTCGGCATATTCGGAGCGTATTAACTGACTGAGCAGATTTTGCTGACGGTCTGTAAAACAAATTGCCTCCTGTAAGTTGAGTGCGGTCGCACCGGCCAAGCGTAGAATTTCTTCCTTTAACTTTTCGACGCCGATACCGGATTTTGCACTTATTTGAATTACGTCCGACAGAGATTTCGGCAGCTTGTCTGTATTTAATCCTGCCGGCAGGTCTGATTTATTCAGAATTGTTAAGACTTTTTTGCCCGCTATCTCATCCATAAATAGGCTGCTGAATGCGCTGATGTTACTGCTGCCGTCAAGGACAAGCAGAACCAGCTCCGCCTTCTGCAGCAATTCAAGAGCTTTCTTCTGAGCCGCCCCGTCGATACCATCGCCTCCTGCAGAAAGACTCTCATCCAGTCCGGCGGTGTCGATAAGCTCCATATATAAAGACCCGATTTTACAGCCGGCAGTAACCCAGTCTCTTGTTGTGCCTTTTATGTCGGTTACGATTGCTCCTTGCCTGCCAGTCAGGAGATTAAACAGAGTGCTTTTGCCGCTATTGGCCGGGCCTGTTAAAATAGCTGAACAGCCATAGATAATAAGTTTCGCAGTCCGGCTTTTTTGCAGTATTTGCCCGGCATCGGCTTTAATCTCATCAAGACGTATATCATCTATTATTTTAAGCCAGCCGTGCGCTTTGCTGCTCAAGCCGCCGTTAATCTGGCCGGCGATGAGCTTTGTACCAGGCAGGGTTTTGGCCCTCGCTGTCGCCAGCTTTGCTTCGACTGCAATCGTGCCGGCGTTTTTGCCGGACATATTTTTTATCAATAGTTGCTCCGCACTTACAATTTCGACATCATAACGCCGCAACAACTGCATGATTTTTTCAACAATAAGCGGATTACCGTGACAATGGAGAGCAAAACTCCCCTGCCCCTCACAACCGATTGTTACCTGGTCGATTGTTTTTTCCCCATCGTGAATTTCGCCCGGCAGAATTTTGCCTGTCTGAAATGCCGCCTGTTTGTCACCTGCCGGTGAAAATATTTTCTCGATAATCCGGCAAGCTGAATCACCGGCAATATAGATGGTCGCTATTGCACCGCTGCCTCCGGCGGTCATAACCGCTGCGAAAACGCTCATATTTTATATCTCATAAGGTAACAGGACAAAGACTATCGGGAATGAATCAAATTTATACTTCTTTGCCCATGATATATTTTTTATAAGCCAGAAAAACGCCTTTGATGACCAGGTTGGGTGCATAATTATCTATGAAATCGCAGTCAGGCTGTATTATTTCCGCACCCATGCCGGTAATGATTGTCTGCGGCCATTTGCCGATTGTCTCTGCGAACCGCCTGACAACCTCCTGCAAAGTCCCGATAGTGGAATAATATAGACCACAATTTATGGCATCCACCGTATTTTTCCCAATCGGCGCCTCAGGTCTTGTGACATTTATGTGCGGCAGTTGCGCCGTGTTTTCATTCAGCGCCCTGGCACTGATTTCAAAACCTGGACAAATAACTCCGCCCAGAAATATGCCATTTTCATCAACAAGGTCAATAGTTACCGCCGTGCCGAAATCAGCAACCACAACAGCGTCCTCAACCACGTCATAAGCTGCCGCTGCTGCAACCACCCTGTCAGTGCCGACTTTATCAGGCTCATCCACCCATAAAGTCATCGGCAGCGGAATATCCTTGCCGATAACATATACTTTTTCACCAAGAGAATCTTCTGCTATCTGCCTAACCATTTCGGTCCATTCGGGTTTGACGCTGCTGATAACAATTACACCGTTGCGTTTTTTCTGCTTTGAACTTTTCACCGGCGGCACTTTTTCCCAGGCCGATTTCAGGCAGTCTGTCAACTCTGCCTTCTGTGAGCCGGGAATAGATTTAACAAACTGCTCCTGGTCATCAAGGTAAAGAGCTACGCCGATGTTGGTATTACCTATATTTATCGCTACTACATTCATACATCATCTGAAAAGGCTTTTGGCCACATCCACAGCAGTCGCAGCGTCTGCGGCATAACCATCGGCACCGATTCTGTTGGCATAATCCTGTGTTACAGGCGCTCCGCCTATGATAACCTTTGCGGCAAGGCCTGCCTGTCTGAGAGCCTTGACCGTCTTTTCCATACTCGGCATCGTTGTAGTCAGCAGCGAGCTTAATCCAACCAGCCGAACACCTTTATCTCTGACCTGCTCAACGAATTTTTCGACCTTGACATCCACGCCGAGGTCAATAACTTCAAAACCCGCTCCTTTGAGCATCATAGAAACCAGATTTTT